>JAIORV010000124.1 GCA_021107945.1 Vulcanimicrobiota bacterium
TTTTGATAAATTGAGTGATTTAATTAAAAGATATCAGGTGTGCGAAATCTAAGAAATAATTATTGTTAAGAATGCTTAATTCACTAACCTGCCATTCAAGGGGTCATGTATTACCTCATACTTTTCTACAATTAACTTCTTAAAGTCGTCCGATATACCATGCCAGTCAACCACATCCACCATCATTGGTAAATTCGAATCGGAAAAAGCATCCTTCAGCTTTTCAATTATCCCAGGGCATTTTCAAGATTGGTCAAATTCAAGCCCATAAATAATCCCTCCGAATCATGCTTTACTTTTTATCGATTTTTCCTGTTTTTACCTAAGCCCTCTTAAAAACCCTTTTTAATAATATCATATCGTCAATCTTTCGAAATTATTCATGACAGGATTCGTTTTTTCTGCGGCGAGACGCCGCATCCACCGATATTGTTATGATGGTGGGGGTGGCGTCTCGCCGCCCTATGGCGTTGACGCCCGATAACAGGCATTGTTTTCTGGAGACAGCTTAGTACCGAGGGCAATTACTCCTTGCCGACCTTACATATTTCTGCCTTATAGGAGGAACAATCCATGAAAAGATAAAATTCTACAGACTGAATATATTAGTTGTTAAAGGAGTATTGGTTTAAAGAGATCCTTCGCTGAGTTCTATGTCGCAGGTATGGCACGCTCTTTCTTACCGGAGCTGAGCAAATGAAGCGAAAGATCATATTTTGCTCAGGATAACAGTTTTACACATTTCCAGGAAAGAAATGCGTAAAACTGTTGAACATAAAAATCGTATATGAAAAATGACCATTTTAATTTTGAATATTGGCTTGAAATAATTTACAGGAGAAGGAAAGTCTTTCTTTCCCTTGTTATTTTAGCATTGATAGCGGGAATTGTTATTGCAATAGTCTCCACCCCCCTATACAGGGCGGAGACCTCCATATATTTTCCCGTTTCACCGCGCCCCATGCTGCCGGGAAGCATTCCAAAAGGAAGCGATATGGAAGGGATGGAGCTTGGTTATGCTATATTCGGGCAATTTGCACAGCCTTCCATCCAGGATTACGCCTCCGCAATGCTCAAGAGCAGGACGATGAGCGATCTCGTGCTGGACAAATATGGAGAGAAGCTTTTTCCCGGCAGGTTCAAGCATAGGAAGCGTGTCCAACTTAGAGAGATGATGAAGAAACCCATAAAAATTCTCATGGGTGCGGATAATGTTATCCGTATAACCGTTGAAACGCCTGACCCGAAATTATCAAAAGAGATTGCCAATTTTTATATAAGCGAATTCAAGAAGCTTGCTCGGGGAGCTATCCTGACCACGTCCAAGTATAAGAGGATCCACCTGACAAAACAGAGAAAAATCGTGCGGGGGAATCTCCAAAAATATGAGCAGGAGCTTGCATCATACGAGAAGGCGAAACAGGTTGTGGATCCTGACACCGAGACGAAGGCCGCTATTGAGAATTATGGACAACTTCTCCTCCTTTCCGCAACGACAAAAGCTCAGCAATACAAAGCGGAGCGGAAGCTCGAAGCATTGAGAGAAAAATTAAAAGAACAGGCAAAATCATTCGGGAAAAAAGACTCCTATCCGTCGATAAAGGATCAGCCCGTCATACAGGAGTTATATGCAAGCCTTTCCAGCAAGGAGCTTGAGCTTCTGCAGGCGAGGCAAATTTACACCGATGAGCACCCGGTAGTAATAGACCTCAAGAAAGATGTGTCCGATCTTCGAAGCTTGATTCGAAAGGACATTAAAAGCTACCTTATGGGTGTGGATTCAAACATCGTACCCAGGTTGATCGACGCCGAGACCGAGATGCTGTCATTAAAGGCACAGGCGGTTTCCATTGATGCTTTTAAAGAGAAGCAGGAGGAAGAACTGGGCAAGATTCCCGACATACGCCTCAAATACAACAGGCTTAGCAGAAAGGTCGAAACGACAGAGTTGATACTTGCTATGATAGAGCAGGAGTTTGAGAAGGCAAGAGTTGAGGAGGCCAGGGATGACGCCGAGGTTCAGGTGATGGATGTCGCCGTTACACCTGATTACAAATCAAAACCCGATGTTTTCTATAATCTTCTACTCTGCGTTTTGTTCGGTATAATTCTCGGTATTATGGGAGTGTTTTTTACAGAGTATGCAAACAGGGTGATGGATAAGATGGTATCATAAGATTGATCCTTGCTTATTACTTCCGGAACATCGCGGGCTTTTTCTGCAGTCTGAAATGAAATAAAATCGGAATTACAAAGTCATTCAATAATGTTCATTACATAATATAGTGAAAGAGTATCTCATGTAAACTATTGAATATATTAAAAATATTTTTCCATAAAGGGGCAAACAGTTACCTCAGACTTTTTTGGCTTATATGGGAGAAGGAGTATTCCAGGCTATCCTGAATATACATATCAAATCCCCAATAATTAAAATTATTTCATATATAACAGGACTTACGCATTTCCAAGAAAGAAATGCATGAAACTGTCGTCCTGAGCGGAATATGATCTTTTTCTTTCCTGAATAAACCTTGGCAAGAATGGGTTTTACTTAGCTTCCGATGTCTTCCACAGCGAAGGATCTCTACCCACGACAAATAGATCTCCTGCAGGCAATTATTCAAGAGATTCTTCGCTATGTAAATCTCTGTAGATCAAAAAAATTCCGTCTTTGAGAAAGTCATTGGAGCAAAGCAAGTCTTTCGTGATCCGCTCAGAATGACAATTGCGTAAGTCCTGATATAAATATAAATGGATGTGACTTTTGGTGAATTTCTTGCGAAAAGTTGGTGGAAAAACGCTCGGCTTGATTTTGGCCTTGCTATTCATCTCCATAGCAACGACCATTTCGTTTATCATGAAAGTTGCAAGCCTCCCCGTGTTCATTCTCTTACTCCTTTGCTCTGTTACTTTTATCGTTCTCGTCTTAATAGACCGTAAAAAGAGTCTTATAAAAGAGCAAAAGGAGTTAATGGAAAAGGCCGAGGAATGTATCCGCAAGAGAGAATGGAAAAACGCTCATGGGTATTTTGACAGGGCACTCTTTCTTGACAGTGCCAATTACAAGGCAATGATGGGAAAGGGGTATTGCTACAGAGCAAAAATGGAATATAAGCTTGCGATATCCCAGTTTAAAAAAGTGATCAAGATCAAGAATGATCATCCGGATGCTTTTTTCCTGTTAGGAGTATGTTATTTGGAAGAGAGATTCTTAAAAGAAGCTATGACTTCGTTTCAAAAGGTTATCTCCCTTGCCCCGGAGCACAGGGAGACATATCTTTTCATAGGTGATATTCACAGGTTCCAGGGGGAGAGAGAGTTCGCAAGAAAATATTACCTGAAGTATCTGGAAGGTTGTGACAATGAAAATATCAGGAATGTTATCCTGGAAAAATTGGAGTCGGTTAAAGAAATAGATGATGTTGAGGATAATTATTAAATAGGGAGAATAGGAGAATAATGGATGAAGCTTCAACAATACAAAAAACAACGGGCTTTCACGTTAATTGAAATTATGACAGTTATATTCATTATTGCGGCAATTGCGGTGCTCACCATTCCACACTTCAGGAGAAGTATTGAAAAAGCTCAGCTTGCGGGTTGTCAGAGCAACCTGAGGAATATCGCTTCCGTCGTTGAGCAATACAGAAATGAGCATGAATATTATCCCGAAAATCTTAAAATAATGACACCCCACTACCTGACAACAGTACCCACCTGCCCGGCTGCGCATATTGATACCTATAGCAGCGGATATGTGACCACGGATGATAAAACGGCATACACGGCAAGTTGCAAGGGTAATAACCACTCCTCCCTCGGACTGAGTGAAGATCAGCCTTACTTCAATCCGGAAACAGGAGGCTTGAAGCCATAGATAAAAGACAGGGAAACGATATCGATCGGATGCAGAGACAGAACTTCAGAGCATTCGATTTTTTAAATATATCCATATTCTGGTTCGCCATTTCTTTTCACTGGGGAGCTATTCTTGGAATATTTCTTCAAAAAGAGGTTCTCTTATTTGCTCCAAACGAATTAAAGGGATATTATTACGGAATTCTTGCGGGCAGTGGCGCTCTCGCGTCTGGACTTGTCCAGATAATTATAGGACATATTAGCGACGAGTTTAAATCGAAATGGGGGAGAAGAAAACCTTTCATTTTCTGGGGCGTGCTGATAAATACATTTGCACTGATCCTGATGGGTTTATCCAGAAACTTTGTAACTCTTATCTTTTCTTTTATGGCTGTACAAATATTTGCCAATATTGCTAACGGGCCATACCAGGCGTTGATTCCCGATCTTGTTCGGGAAAAACAACAGGGAAAAGCTTCCGCCTGGATGAGTCTCTTCATGTTTACAGGGCAGGCGGCAGGTCCGCTTTTTGCAGGTTTCCTCATGGCAAGAGCTGGAGGATCCGTTGACCTGATGGTATTTATAGCCGTTTTGATGAACCTGTTTATGCTTTATACCGTCGTCTTCGTCCGGGAGCCTTCCTCGATTTTCAGGAAATCCCCCGGTGCCGGCAATGGTGGTATAAAAGAGATGTTTACATTTTCATTGAAGAAGTATCCCGATTACACCTGGATCCTCATCTCCCGCGGGCTTGTAAATATGGGGTTCTATACCGCTCTGGGGTTTTTGATGTATTACCTCAAAGAAAGTATAGGTGTGATTAAATACGAGATGATGACCGGAATCCTTATAATGTCTGTGACCGTTGCAGGTATATTCTCAGCATACCCCGCGGGAATCCTGGCAGATATTTATTCCAAGAAAAAGCTTTTATATATATCAGGCGGACTGATGGCTCTGACGGCAATCTCCCTTGCATTTGCAACCGATATAAAAATGGTACTTGTATGCGGGGCGATCCTGGGGATCGGATTCGGAGCTTTTTCCACGGTTGACTGGGCGCTGGTCTGCAATCATGTTCCCGGTTTGAAAGCAGGTAAATACATGGGATTGTGGAATCTGGCGTTCACGATCCCACAGATACTTGCGCCTTTAATCGCAGGATACCCGACGGATCTGATCAATAAAAAACTGGGACCCGGCATGGGCTACCGCGTTGCAATGATATTGGTTGTTGTATATTTGATTCTTGGTCTCATTGCAATCAGGCAGGTGAGAGAGAAGAAAAAGTGATTTTTCACCGCTATTTTAATTGTCCTTGTTCACAGCATCCATCAACTTTTTTCCGGCGGAAAATACCGGGGCATTTTTTGCTTCTATCAGTATCTTTTCTCCGGTTTGCGGGTTGGTTCCACGCCTTGCCGATCTTCTCTTTACAATAAATGAGCCAAATCCAACTAGCTGAAACTTCTCGCCTCTTGCCAGGGTTTCCGTTATATGTTGAAAAGTCTCGTCAACCACCTGACGCACCTGAGACTTTGTAAGAGTGGATTTTTTTACTATGCTGTTTACTAACTCTCTTTTATTCATGCTTCCTCCAGTTCATGTGTCCGACCTTTTTACATGATTTTCATAATCTTTTAATTTCCCTCCTTGTATAATCGTTTTTTTTGTTAATTTATGAAAGGAATTCGTTGTGTAATTCTGAAAGTAATTTTTCAGGCATCCGGAATGCTTGTCATTCTATAAGGAGGAATTAAAATAAACCGCAAAGAAGCAAAGAACACAAAGTCCTTTTTTATTATTCTTTGCGGTCTTTGCGGTGAATATAACCTTCAAAACAACTAAAAAACAGGGAGGATAAAATGTTTATTATTGCCTTTGTAATGGTTCCAAGCGAGGAAGTCGGTGTGAAAATTGCAAGAAAAATTCTCAACGAAAGACTTGCCGCCTGCGTTAACATAAAGAGGGATATGAGATCATTGTACTGGTGGGATGATAAGATCCAGGACGCAGAGGAAGCTATGCTGATCATCAAGACAAAATTGGGACTCTACAATGAAATGGAGAAAATCATAAGGAATGAGCATCCTTATAAAGTGCCGGAAATTGTAGCCTTTCCCATAGCAAGGGGATATAGGCCTTACATGGAATGGATTACCAGGGAAACCAAGGTGTCTGAAGATGATATTGGATTGAGGGGATTATCATTCTAATGGAGTGCATGATGGATTACCATATTCATTCCATGTTTTCCGAGGATTCTAACACACCAACAAATGAAATCGTATCATCTGCCATAAACAGAGGACTCTCACAAATATGCTTCACGGAGCATAAGGATTTGGACGTCTTTTATAAAGGTACCGATTATTACAAAGACAGAAATTATTCTATTGAAATTGAGAGATTGAAAGATAAGTATAAGGGGACAATTGAAATACGCAAGGGCGTCGAGGTGGACTTTCAAGAGGGGACAATCCCATTGTTCGAAGATTTCCTGAATAAATATTCTTTCGATTTTGTTATTGCATCGGTTCATGTGTTGAGGCATGAATTCGTGGATGATAACTTTTTCAGGAAAAACGACCCCGATAAATCATATAAGGAATACCTGGAGCAGGTTCTGTCCCTTTCAAAAAGAGATTCTTATGATGTCGCGGGACATATCGACTATGCAAAGAGATTCGGAAGCGAATTCCTTGAGTTTAATCCGGAAAAATACAGGGATATGCTTATTGAAATTCTTGGCAACATTATTCGTAATAAAAAGGGAATAGAGTTAAACACCGGCGGGTGGCGTCATTCCCATGGAGAATCATATCCATCCGAATATATATTAAAGTTATACAGGGATATGGGCGGCGAGATTATCACCATCGGCTCCGATGCCCATATCGCCGGGCATGTGGGATTCTCCATCAAGAGAGCGATAAAACTTCTTGAAAAAATCGGGTTTGACGGAGTGTATGCTTTCAAAAACAGAATGCCTCAAAAGATTTTGTTTTGAAAGGAAAATTAATTTTCACCGCAGAGGGCGCAGAGGGAAGAGGTAAATCAAAACATGTTCGATATTCACATACCCGAGAAAGATGATCTTTTGAAGCTCTATGCTCAAATCGAACCGGGCCAGCTTTCCATGCTTTATGCTGTCTGTCTCGGCTTGAAGCCCCTGATGGATACATTTCTTCGATATGAGCATTTCCTTGCTCTGAAAGAAAAAGCCAAGACAAAGGGGATTCTGTTTGGACACAACGGGATAATGATGTCCCACCCACAGGAGAGATTTCTTCGCCGCAAGGAGAGACGGAGGAACCTTGGCACGACAAAAATGATCGCAATTCCATTCGATGAAGAGAGAAAAGACGCACTTGTTCATGCTTTCATCTCCCGTTCGCCCGACAAAATCGAGGAGGCAAGAAAGCTTACATGGTACAACCTTTTTGTGGGGGAACATCAGCTTGTTCAACCGGCTATTGACAATTTCAGATATGGCGCGACCCTGGGGTTCCCTGATTGCTGTGTCCGATTTTACGCAGGACACAACGGCAGGTTCCTTGACGACAACCACACATGGGAATGGAATACCCCTTTCGAGGTTTACCGGAACACAAGGGGAGAATTCTCGTTCCTATGCAACCATATTCCCATGGATCATTGCTATTTCCTCATTCACCATTATCCATGCTCATATAATTGCCCTGAGACCATAAAGCTGGCGGGGGACATCCTTGAAGGCATAAGATCGATTGACAGGGAATACGGGGACAAAATTGAGAGATACCTGAAACTGCCGTATCTGTTGTTCAACGAGAAGAAAGCATTTGTGTTCGAGGGAGAAATAAAGGGGAATCGGATTACATATTCCGACTGTCACTTTCTGGGAGACAAGCGCGACCTTGCAACATATATGGATATAACAAAGGGCGATTGTGTTGAGGTTCATGAAGATTATATCGTAGTATTCCGGGGTTCGAATGAAATCACCCGTTATCCGCTGGAGGGCGACTTCGAGGGAAAGATATATAAATTCGGATAATGGAATAAGGAATGTAGGAAAATATGGGAAATGAGGATTTATTCCTCTAAGGAAATGAGGAAATAAGGAAAGGATTAATGGATTACGGAGGACAGAGGCCGGATTTGTAGGAGCAATACCACTGAATTAAGCTATTAAGCAAGATAATGAGCCTCTTTGTAGAATTGA
>JAIORV010000188.1 GCA_021107945.1 Vulcanimicrobiota bacterium
ACCATGCAAAACAGATAAAATATTTTCATGACATTTTATTGTCATGGGAGTATAGCTGTGGCGTCCCGCCGCAGAGAAAACGTATTCCACTCAGGAGTAAGTCCTGATAAATGCAAATAAAAGATCCCCGAGCTTCCCGGGGATCTTTTATTAATTATAAATAACTTATTATTAAATTTAAATTAATACAAGTAACCATCAAGTAGGATAACCGAACCATCCTCAGACAGGTGGATGAGATCCTCGGCGTTTAATCCTCCGTCCAGCCAGCCTGTGATCAATTCAAAGCCTTCCGGGGTTATTGTAAGATCCTTATGCCATGCCATGACGTCAAGTCCCATGTTGTCGTCTCTCTCCACAACGACATCATCCAGGTCTCCGTATTTGTCAATCTTGATCTTGTTGTAATTACTGGGCTCCCTGAAGACATCAACATCGTTTCTGAATCCGTCGCGATCAATTTCCCAGTTTTCCTCACCCCTGCGGTATTTTGTATATTTGGAGGAACTTGCAAGGTTAATGGTTATTTCGTTCCCTTGTTTCTTGATCTCAACGTCATCATCGAATCCCGGACGGTCTATAAATATACGATCTCCCGACTGAACAATGGTCTCATCCTGAAATGTACCGGTACGATCAATCGAGATCCTGCCGCTGATTTTCCCTTCTTCATCTTTCAACTTATTAATTATCTTTATATCTTTTGTATTATCAAAATGATCGATTGATATTGTATCGCCCTTTTTCTGGATTGTATAATCGTCTTCCGGTCCCTTTCTGTCAACACGCACCTTGTAATCCGGGCCGGAAAGGGGTAACTTCTTCTTGATATATCGAGTACCCATGTTGCCTTCACCAATATTTAAAATCTCTGACATTATAATCTCCCCCTCGAGAGCATAAAATATTTCTTTACAAAATATATTATAACAGATGACATGATAAAAACAATTGCGAAAATGTTAACATCTTGACAGGTTATTAAAACTTTACCAAATTGTAATCGTTTTGTAATGTTTAAGCAACAAGAATGTAACGTTCGAAATGTAACCTTTACATGAAGGTTTACGTCATTTCTGTTTTTTGCTGATCAGGAGGATTTTCCCTCCTGCAGACGAGAGGCGGGAAGCGGGATGTGACTTCTGATATGCAACTTATAGATTGAAAGGCCTCATATGAAAGACCACTTGAAAAAGCATTATCATCTCATAGGAATAGGCGGCATAGGCGTCAGCGGCGTCGCCCGCATACTCCTCCAGCAGGGGCATTCCGTGAGCGGCTCCGATCCCCGGTCAACAGCCCTTACAAAGAAGCTCGGGGAAATGGGAGCGACAATATATCATAAGCATGAAGGTGAGAATATCGAGGGAGCCGATTGCCTCGTTGTTTCTTCTGCCATTCCATATGACAACCCGGAAGTTGTGGAGGCAAGGAGAAAGGATATTCCCATTTTTCACCGCGCCGAGGTTCTTGGGCATATTATGCAGGGAAGAACCGGGGTTGCCGTATCGGGAACCCACGGGAAGACCACAACATCGGCGATGATGTCCCACCTGCTTCAATACAACAACCTGGACCCCACTATCGTTGTGGGCGGGCAGTTAAACGGTATAATGTCCAACGCAAAATTAGGAAAAAGCAGGTATATGGTTGTTGAGGCGGACGAGAGCGACGCTTCATTTCTGCACCTTGATCCGCGATGGATTATCGTTACAAGCGTGGATGTTGATGTGAATCTGAACGTGGCTCCATATTCGCACCTTAATTTTGACTATGACAAGACGCTGAATAAAGTAAAGGACGCGTTTTTCAAATTTATAGACAGACTTCCTGAGGGCGGCAAAGCAATACTTTGCGCCGATGACGGAAATATCAGGGATATGCTTCCCCGGATCAGGAAAAATTACATGACCTACGGTTTCAGCAGAGATGCAGATATCCGGGCAGAAAATATCAATTATCGAAACTTCGGTTCCACTTTTGATGTGGTTTATAATGGAAAATACCTGGGAAATATCGTATTAAGAGTCCCCGGACTTCACAATGTTCAAAACACCCTTGCCACTATTGCCATAGGGCTTGAGGTGGGACTGAGCTTCAGGCGGATTGCGCAGGCAGTTTCTATGTATGACGGTGTAAAACGCAGATTCCAGAAACTGGGAGAAGTTGACGGCGTCATGGTGGTTGATGATTACGCTCACAACCCCGGCAAGATAAAGGCTCTTCTCTCCGGAGCAAGAACCGGTGGAAAGAAAAGGGTTGTTCTGATATTCCAGCCCCACCGTTACACCAGGACAAAGTTTCTATTCGATGAGTTTGCAGACTCATTTCATGATGCTGATATGGTAATTGTGACGGAAATTTATGGAGCCGGTGAGTGCCCCATCGTTGGAATCAGGGGAGAAAGCCTGGCGGAGGCGATTCGCTGTAATGAGCGTCCCCCCGGTGATGTGCGGTTTTTTCCTCACACTGAAGAGGTTATCGATTTTGTTCATCAATATGTCCGTGAGGGCGACCTGGTGATCACCAGCGGAGCAGGCGATATCCACAGGACGGGAGAGTTAATCGTAAAAAAGCTCTCGGGACTGTGGCTGAAACATGAGTTGGCCGCAGGATAGACCGAAAAGAATTTAGGAATTATTTACAGGATAAAGAAGTCCCCCGGACAAAGGGGATTACGTAAAAGTCCGATAACTGACCTGACCAAATTTGACTGAAAGAAGGAAATGTTGTGGGTAAAGGCACATTGAGAACAAACGGTGTTAAATCGGTTGCCTGGATTGAGGTTGACCTTGACGCTATAAGGGATAATTTTCTTACAGTCCGATCCATTGTCGGCAGGGATACGAAGATATGCGCCGTTGTAAAGGCGGATGCATACGGGCATGGCGTCTGCGAGGTTGCCAAGACTCTTGCAGGTATGGGAGCCGATTATTTCGCTGTTGCCATACTTGATGAGGCGATTGAGCTTCGGAAAATGGGGATAGACAAACCTATCCTTGTCCTGGGGCCGCTGATGCCCGGGCAAGCCTCTTATGTCATGAGATATAACATCACCCAGACAATATGTTCACTTGAAATGGCAGAGGAATTATCCCGGGAGGCATTCCGTTGCAGAAAGCCCGTAAAGATACATATCAAGGTTGACACGGGAATGGGCAGACTCGGTGTATATTACGAGGATGCCGTCGCCTTGACAGGGAAGATAAAGGATCTGCCGTACATTGATATTGAGGGAATATTCACACATTACGCCACAGCCGATAACGCGAATAAAGATTACGTCAATGAGCAATGGAGCAATTTCTCACAGGTTCTTGAGGATTTAAAGAATTCCGGGATAAACATACCCATTGCCCATGCGGCGACAAGCTCAACGATTATTGACAACCCCGAGATGAAGCTTGATATGGTTCGACCCGGACTGATGCTCTACGGACTTTACCCCAGATCTACCCAGAGAGAAATGATCTCATTAAAACCTGCTCTCACGTACAAGGCAAAGATTTCATTTTTAAAAGATATCGCAAAAAGAAGAAGCATCAGTTATGGACGGAAGTATTTTGCAACAGTGGGAGAGAAAATTGCAACTCTGCCCTTGGGTTATAATGACGGGATCCGCAGGATCCTTACCGGCAAGGGCGAGGTTCTGATAAGAGGCAAGAGATGCCCCATGGTGGGGACGATATGCATGGATCACATAATGGCGAATGTTACCGACCTGAATGAGGTCAAACGGTTTGATGAAGTCGTTCTTATAGGAAGGCAGGGAGACAATGAGATTCCTATTGACGAGCTGGCAAGCAAATCGAATACAATCAACTACGAGATAACCAGTTGCCTGGGAAGACGAGTCCCCCGGATATACCTCTCTGAAGGCAGGCGAGTGGCGGTGAGAAACCTGCTGGGATATCTCTCGGACACTATACTCCCTTATGAGAGTAAGAAGGACGATGTTTTTTGCCTGAACGGGAGTTCGTTGCAATAGGTTTCAATTGAGACATAGTTCTTTTGGACTAATCTAATAAATAGTTCAAATGGACAATATACAAACCCGATTGATTTTGATACAATGAAATGACTGAATCGAGGCCAATTTAATAGCTATCATTTTAATCATATTTTTATCCCGATTCAGTCAAAAAAAATGTAAAAAAAATGGGTTATGGTGAAGGCTTTCAAGAGCCTTCTTTGGTTTCGGGGATAAAATTTACCGCTATTTCCTATCAAGTCCCACAAGGGTTCTCTCGAATGTATCTGCCATTTTTGTCAAATAATGCAATTGCCCGGAAACCCTGTTTACATCCATCATATTTGAGTAATTTATGGTTGCTACCAGAACGACCTGTCCCTGGTAAATAGCAAATGCGCCGTGACGAAGAGACATGTTCAGTTCGAGAAATGATATGAGCTTGTTTGTGGAAAAGTCCGATTTATGTCCCACGCCGGATATTATTCGAACCATTTCCTTGCCCTCTTCCACGAAAGGATAGATGACTAAATCCTGCTTTCGATCCTCATCCACCTTGAAGGTGAGGGTATATTCAACGTTTTCTTCATTGCCGGTTGACTCCACCTTGCAGTGAGTGTTTTTCTCGATTTCATCGATCAATCTTTTAAAATCCATTGTTATTCCTCCTTGCAGACTGCCAGAAATATAAAACAAATTCAAAGCGCTTTATTATTCTATATGTGTATATTTTAACCTTTTAACTTGACAATGTGAAAATATGTGGGTGGGGATTTATTGAAGGTATTTTTATCCCACCGTGGAAATTCAATGTATTGAAAATTTAATGATACCAACTGTCAATTTGAGACTGTCGAATAATTTTTTTTCAACGCGGAGAGCGCAGAGTCCACAGAGGATAAGCGGAGAAAAAAATATTGATTTCTCTAAAATAGATATCGGAAGTAAGGTTTATCGGGACGGGGACGTCCCTCCTACAAATCCGACTTCTAATATCAAATATATAACTTCTATATGGAAGGCGGTGCCAAATGTTCGAAACAAGATTTGATTGTGTAAAGTATATCCGGGAAATGTCGATTGACCTGGTTGATTTAAAACTGGTTGACCTGATGGGGAGATGGAGGCATCTCAGCGTCCCTGCAAGGAAAATTAGTGAGATTGTCATCGAGGAGGGCTTTGGTTTTGATGCATCAAACTACGGGTTCCTGAGTGTTGAAAAAAGCGATATGATATTGAAGCCCGACCTCGAAACGGCATTCGAGGAAGAATGGGACGGCGTGAGGGTACTATCCCTTATATGCAATGCTCACACCACCGAAAAAGGGGAACCGCGGTTCTTACAGGATCCCCGTTATATAGCTCAAAAAGCGGAGGAATACCTTGAAGAGACAGGTGTTGCGGATGAGATAAAGATCCTCCCGGAGTTTGAATTCTATGTTTTTAACGAGGTGAATTTTAACTCCGAGCCTTTCGCTTCCTATTTCAATATAAAATCAACAGCGATGGGATGGGACGCCGGCTTTGAAAGCTCCGGATACGGGAACCGTCCCAACATGGGATATCACGCCACTCCTCCCGGTGACACATTGTTTACATTCAGAAATAGCCTTGTAAGGAAGCTTGAGGAAAGTGGAGTGCCGGTCAAGTATCATCACCACGAGGTTGGAGCGCCGGGGCAGGTGGAAGTTGAAGTGGAATTCGACAACCTCACAAGGATGGCGGATCATACACTTCTATTAAAATACCTTGCACACAATATTGCATTCAAAAGCGGGAAAACAGCCACATTCATGCCAAAGCCCATCGAAAATGAGCCAGGCAGTGGAATGCATGTTCATTTCAAGCTATATAAAAAAGGGCGGAATATTTTTGCCGATCCCGACGGATATTCCGGATTGTCGGAAACTGCATTACACTTCATCGGAGGCATTCTCACCCACAGCAAGGGACTCCTCGCCTTTACAAATCCCTCCACCAACTCATACAAGAGGCTTGTTCCAGGCTACGAAGCGCCGGTGTCAATTGCGTACGCAACGGCAAACAGGAGCGCGGCGATCAGGATCCCAGGCTACGCAAGACTGGAAGATGATAAGCGATTCGAATACAGGACTCCCGATGCATCCTGCAATCCGTATCTTGCATTTACGGCGCTTTTGCTTGCGGGCATTGACGGGGTGAAGAAAAAGATTAACCCGCAAAAGGCGGGATTCGGACCCTATGATGTCAATTTCTTTGAACTTTCCTGCGAAGAGAGGAAAAAGATAAAACAGCTTCCCCATAGCCTTGCCGATGCATTGAAGGAATTGGAAGAAGATCATGAATATCTTGTTGAGAGCGGCGTATTTCCGAGAGAATTAATAAAGCACTGGATTAATCTCAAGAGAGAGCGTGAGATAATCCCGGTACAGAAAAAGCCCCATCCGTATGAATTTGTTTTATATTATGATGTATAGCGGGAAAGGTCGTCAGATTTGAGAGCGGATCTTTTTGAAAAGTCAAAGAAGAGGTTTTTTGATGTCGGATATCTTTTTATACTGATATTAATTTTTGGTATAATTCTCTGGCTGTTGTCCCAAATCCAGTCTATAGTTGCAATTCTTGTCGTTTCAATTTTTATGGCATACATTCTCTTCCCGATAGTCAGGTTTTTTGAGAATCCAATTGTACTAAGAATTCCGGAAAAATTAAAAATTCTTAAAAAAGAAATAAAGCTTGGCAAAGAAGAAAAACGGATTACTATCAGGAAAAAGGGATTTAAAAAGATAGTATCCGTTATTATCGTCTATCTTATAGTGGCTCTTTTAATTTTTATCCTGATGTCCTTTGTCATTCCCAACCTGACAAAGGAATTCAATAAGTTTGTGCAAAACTTCCCGGCATTGAGTCAGAAAATCATGAGAATGCTCAATAATTTCAATGACCGGTTAAGTCCCAGGCTCCCGGAAAGCGCCAGGGATATTGTGCCGCGGACAATTAAAAAGATCACAGCGGAGATGGAGATTTATGTGTATGAGGGGGCGCAATATACGCTCCTCATTGCCCAGAGAGTTCTTTCTACCACGCTTGCTTTTTTGGTTATTCCCATCTTCACTTTCTATATATTGATTGATCTGGAATGGTTCAAAAAGATATTCTATAAGCTAATACCGCAACGTCGGAAGGAAGAGATAACGGGTCTCATGTCCAGGATAGATAATATGTTGGGGAGTTTTATAAGGGGACAGATTATTGTAAGCTTGTTTATAGCTTTTGCAATAACAATAGCCCTTCTTATATTGGATATAGACTATGCTTTTCTCATCGGGCTTCTGTCGGGAATCGTCAATTTCATTCCATACCTTGGCGTCATAATAGGCCTGATTCCGGCCATAGCCCTTGCGCTCATTTACAAGGGATTTTGGTGGGCGGTTCTTGTGACATGTGTGCTTATTGCGATTCAGCAATTAGAAGGACAGGTGATCTCTCCCGCTATCATGGGTGAGGCCGTGGGTTTGCCTCCTCTTGTGATTATTCTTGCAATAGTTGTCGGTGGGCAGGTGATGGGCTTCCTGGGGATGTTGATTGCAATTCCCACGGTGGCGATATTGAAAGTTATTCTGGATTATTATACCGAAGGTAAGAATAAAGCGGAGAAAAAGGAAATGCAGGAGGATATTATGGAAATAGAGGCAGGATGAGGATATTGATTTCCGACTCGAGAGTATCGAAAAGCATATATTGACCACGAAGACACGAAGTACACTAAGAATATAAAAAAAAACTCCGTGTTATCCGTGACTCCGTGGTAAATTCCAACTTCCGTCCTCCATCCTCCATTATCCATCCTCCATCCTCCGTTCTCCGTTCTACGTCCTCCATTATCCGTTCTCCGTTCTACGTCCTCCATTATCCGTTCTCCGTTCTACGTTCTCCGTTCTCTGTTTATCGGGACGGGGACGTCCCTCCTACAAACAATACCCATGAATTAGTGAATCAACACATGGGCAATGTAGGTATTGGCATTGGA
>JAIORV010000033.1 GCA_021107945.1 Vulcanimicrobiota bacterium
ATTATAGCGGGGTGGGGAGTGCGGTGAGCAGAGGGTGTGGATGGGTGGAAGTTGAAGTGGATGAGGTGGAGAGATGAGTAATGAAAATACAGCAGAAAACCAGGATATACTAGAGAATGTTGAAGACGATCAGCAGAATGTTAGTAATCAAAGATTAGAGTCAGAAGAAGAGATATACGAGACTTTCTTCGACATTCCAGAGGGAGATTTAATCCCTGATTCTCCAGAATATAACGTTTTCAAGGCTTATGCACAGATTGATGCGCGATTGATAGATTTAGGTTGGGATACAAAGCCAGCGAAGTCAGTAGAATATGGCAAAACAGATCAATCAATGTTGAATCACATAAGAAATGGTGTATTCTTCTTACTTCAACTTAATTCTATTCTAAGAGAAACTGATGATTATTATGATGAAAATCGGTTGCAAGAGGTTGTTGCGCTCTTTGTTTCGCATGATATTCATAAACTCTACGATAAGTCTGATAGGTCTGATGAATTCGATATTTCACTACATGAGGTTGAACAGATCGTTGAGGGTGCATATATCCGGGATATCGCCCCAAATCTCACAGCAGAGGATCACTGGTGCTCTGCGCGAGCAACGCACATAACCGACAATTCCATGACTGCACATCTCACATTGAACTTCAGTAGAAATGTGAGAAGGGTACGTGTCGCTGATGCTTTCGCGAGTTCTGCATCGCTGAGCGAGGCGTGTGGAGCGCGCACAATCAGGGTGTTCGACGACGATCCGGTACTCAGGGATTATGAATTGAGATATCACAGCTTGGATGATGTAAAGGGGATTCTCACGAATTTTATAAATAAAACAATAGCGGATTATCTGAAAGATAGAGGATATAAACTTCTATTGATATATGATGACGGGTGTGTCTACATCGCTCCGAAAGGTACCGGACGTGTTGAACTGAATAAAGATGTGATGGAAGAACTTTCAGGACGTGTCATCGAGAACATCAGAAAATCGCATCCGATATTCAGCGATCCGGATTTAATTAAAGATAATATTCAATTTATAGGGAATTTAGGCCATTACAAGATTTTGGATAAGGATTTCGTCTACTCTGGTGCGGAACGGATTGTGGCAGCTACAATACGTAAGGGTGTTGCAGACAGTTTTGGCGAGGGAAAAATCACACCGTCCATGAAAAAATCGATTGAAAAGGTTAGCGGGGTTGTCAAGCAAGAGCTGGACGAAACACGGCAGATGGTTGCCATATCTCGTATAATATCCACCATAGCACATACGATTGTCCCAAAAGCCACAGGCGACAACCCTCTGGAAGTGACCTGCAATATTTTTGCCGTATCAGACACTCTGAAAAGGACCTTGCTTGGTATTGCCGCAACATATCCAAAACTCTTGACAAGCGGTGGCAAATGGGAATATTCGTACGCGATTGCGAATGAATACTTGTGTCGGGAAGTAGACGGGATTTTGTTCAAGAATCTCGATGGAAAGCAAGCAGTAGAATATATGACTGACGATATTCTATCAAAATTGAAAAAAAACGATACATGGTCGAGCATAGACGATTCGGCAATAGATCCTGTTAAACTTGAATTAACGGAATATTTATGCGATATCGTATCAATCGATGGCGATATGTTCATGCTACCCAAATCAAAGATGAGTGACACCTTCAAAGAATATTCCGGATCTGGGAAGATCTGCACTTTGTGCAATCGCGGGACTGTACGTACAAAGAAATCGATGGAAGATGGCTCGATGTACTACGCAAGTTTTTCAAACCGGGTTCGTATCGGGAAATCAAAGCCTGAACAACTTCCGATGTGCGCTCCGTGCAGCATGGAGATGTTTCTCAGAAAGACCGGAACCGGACCGACATCGAGCGAATCTGGCAAACTCTACATCCATCTGATACCAGACTATTTCCATACACCGCTTTCATGGGAGTTGTATAAATATATAATAAATAAATTTAGCGGAGATGTTGTGGTGCAGATGAGCCGCCTTGCCGAATCGGTATTTCGCGGGCGTAGCAACATGAAAGCGTACCGAGAGTGGATCAAACACCTGACCGCTCCTGAAAAAGGCCGGAAGATGTTTGAAAGTCAGATGCAGCAGTTCGGAGACGGCGAGTGTGGTGAACAGTATGGTGTGATACCAGTATCGTTCCACAAGCAAGAAGATAATCAGACGGAATTCCAGTTCTTTGGTGCATTTATTGCACTCGTTGTCAGCGCTTACACTGGAATGCGGTGTATTGTAAGCGAATCGCCAGTACCAACGCTTCGTGGTCGTGATTTCAATGAGATGATCTATTTCGACTCTGGAAATGCGCAGGTAAAAGATCTCTTTGGAGATGCTGTAAAACTATCCCGACTTGATGGACAGTTGAATATCGCATCCGCGTTGATACGCCTTGGTTATGCGAATGCGATGAAGGATTCGCTCTTCCCGAAATATCTGCGGGCTATGCGGAATAAATACCTTCCTGGCTCCTATCTTCTGAAAAGCGCGATAAGAAACTCAGAAAACGAAGCCATCGCTTATTATTACATGGATGAAGCAAAATATCTTGATATAAACACAGGAGTGTCGCTAAATGAGTGAAAAAGTAAGTGGAATCGTAGACGAACTGGCACGGCTTGCCTTCTCGGTGGGAAGACCGCGGAGTTTCAAGCCGTATGCAGTGGAACGCCTCTTTCGCGAGAGCGTGAAAGCCGTCAAGAGTACAGGAACGATGCAGACGCTTAACAGGGATGATTACGTCTCTCTTGTAAGCGGCAGGGTTCAGAAAGCAGTTTCTCGAGGGGATCAATTATGGATTCCGTCCAGAGAGAAATTGGGTACCGAACTCGGGTTCGGGGAACGTGCTGATCTCTTTGCAGTATTTTTCGTAGACCAGATACTGTATGGTCTGTGCGATGGAAAGCCGGGGCGGTTGAAGAAAGTATCTAACAACTTGTCAGACGGCTTCTTTGCTGCAACCCTGCGAGAGATGCAAAATCAGAAATCAAAATCAGAAGACTCGGAAGAACAACAGATGGAGGTATAATATGATTGCAGAAGAACAAATGAATGATATAACGCATAAACTGGAGAAAGGACTGGTCAAGGAACTGACCAACAATCCAGGAAATAGGTTTGTGAATGTACTGGTGCTCAGGGAACTGCAGAGTAATGCGGTATTTACAACGAATGGGCAGGACGCTGATGTTGTCACATTGACCGTGAACAATGGCGATGAATCGATGAATTACTCGCCTGCAATCATGTTCATGCGGAAACAGACCGGAAGTGACCGGCGTTTTGGAAAGGCGATGCTGAGAACACTGCTTGATGTTGAGTGCACCATGCAGGTGAATAAGATGTGTCAGAAATGTCTTGAGTGTGTTCTCTACGGCAGTGCCGCAAGCGAGGATGTGAAAGAGACAAAGTCGGTTACATCAAGGGTGATGTATGACACTGCATTCACGATCCGGGATAGTAGCGTGATAATTGAGGAGAAATTCCAGAACGCGCCGGGCGATGGTTATGCCAAGGAGTCAACAACCGCAATCAGAGAACCGGATTTCTTCAATCCCGGAGTCATGTTCCCGTGCGTAATTACACTTCGAGATGCGACTTTCACAGAATTGCTGTTTATTTTAAGCATAACTCTCAAGAATAAACGGTATGGAGCAGTCACAACGCGTATAGGGCGTGTGAAGAACCACATACTCGGAATCTATGCAGGTTCTGAAGAAGGACCTTCCAATCTGGAACTGACGACCGGCGTGATACGGAAACTGGCAGAAGAGAACAAACAGAATCTGGAGGATATTGTCACATTGAGTACTCTGGATGTTGGTTCTGTGCTGCGGCATACAAAAAGTGTCTTCGATGATCTGGTTGAAAAGGAACGCCTTGAGATCACGGGTCTTGAGGGAGGCGATCTGAATACGATTTTGGATTCCCTAACCGATGAATTGATGAAAGATATCTTCAAGGAGCAGAATGAAGCAAGCGAGAAGTTCATTAACTCGATAACATGACCACGAAAGAAGTGATTGAGTGCACACTCACTGTACTTGGTCGTTTGTTGTACGCGTCCAGAGAACTTGGACATCTGGTGGATACAGGAGATTATCTATTGAATAGTGCGTTATACTACGCACTGGGGTTTTCAAAGGGAAGCTATGTGAACATCGGGAACAAGCCTGATTACCTCGTTGAAACAAGCGAAATATCCGATAAAATTTATATTACTCCTGCTGTTCCAATCGACACGCTTACCCACATGACCACGACCTACAACGCACGACCAGACCAATATGCAGTGATAAACTACAAGGCAAAGGATGATCCGAATGCGAGGTATAACATACCCCGATATGGCAGAGAACGGGCAATAAATCAACAGAATAGATTCAGGTTTTACATACTGCCGTATCAGACCGACACTGATGCTGAACGTCTTGCATCCGAACTGCCGACATATATACGTCTCGGAAAGAAGAGGTCAAAGTCCAGAGTGGACTACGTTGTTGTGGATTCTGTGGTGTCCAGTGGCACATTCACAGCAAACCACCCGTTTGGGGTGTATGATTACGATGGCATCCCAATTGGCAATCTAATCTCCAGAAAGATGAGACCAACGCCTTTGATTCTTCAGGGGACGTATGAAGGAGATTATATGAAGATCGGTGAGACGATACTACCATACAAACTTGAATTTTTGAAGAAATTGAGGTGAGTTGGGTGTTCCTCGACGGTATCTCACTGCGGACGCTTGAGGTAGATTATCTTGGGTTCCAGCCTTATGAACACCAATATCAGAGTGAAGAACTGATAAAAGGAGAAAATGGGTTTTTTTGTTTCAATTGCAGCCCAACAGGGTCTGGAAAAACCCTTTCATGGCTCAAACCTGCGCTGGACACGGGAATGAATGTCATTGCGATGTATCCAACGAATGCACTCATAAGCGATCAGGTGGACAACGCAAACCATGTAATCAGAGATCATTTTGCAGGAATGGGGCACGATGTCATCCGTATCACCAGTTCTTCGATATATAAGCGAAGACAAGAACAGTACGCGGGCGAGGCGAATGTGAGCAATGGCACGATCATAGCCCATTTAATCGAGCGTTCATTGGACAGAAGCAGCAGTACCATCATCATGACCAACCCGGACATCTTCACGTTGATAATGAAGGATATGTATCGGGATAAATATCTGAGCTCCCTCATAAACCATTTTGAAATGATTGTGGTGGATGAGTTTCATCTGGCTGACATAAAACAGAGAAACAGTATACTGTTTTTACTTCATTGCATGCATGACCTTCCGTCATCTGTATCTCAAACGGACAAATTCTATTTTCTGAGCGCAACTCCCGATGACACGGTTGTAAAACGAATAAGAGAAGCGATTGGGGTAGATCCTGTCGTGATCGAGAGTTCCGGGATGGCGATCGGTAGGAACGAAAAAGTGAAGGCGGGATATCGTGCAGTTATGCCTCCTGTGGATCTCGACGTACAGAGCGGAAGAATTTTTGGCACATTTGAGATCTTATGTGGTGAGCATCTTGAAGCTACCAATAGATTCTGTGAAGGTGGAAAAACCGTCATCATGCTAGATGGTATACATGAGGTCGATGTTTTGTATAATGAGCTTGTGGACAATGTTAGCGGTATGTGTGTTGAGCGCATCGATGGATTTCACAGGGGCAATCTTGCAGAGAAATTAAAACGGTTCGACGTTCTTGTGAGCAATTCATCTGTCGAGGTTGGGATTGATTTTGACGTTGACCAGATAATATTCACAGGATATAATAAATCAAGTTTGATCCAGCGGCTTGGAAGGCTCAGAAATAGAGATAACGAGTGCGACGCAATATGCTACACTCCCAAGAGAATTGCTGACCATCTGAACGGAATCAGCCAAAAACTCAACCGCGACCAGTTTAAGTTGGAACTGGAGAACATATTTGGTGATGTTTCAGATCCAATCTCTTTTACGTGGCGTTATTCTCCGATCGAGGCTTATGACTATGCAAAGGCGGTTGCGGACAGATTGCCCAGTGATAGAAGGTCAGAATATGCTAAATCTACCATCGAACGAATAAACAAACATTTTTATCAACCATTCGGAATGCAACTTGGCGGTAACGATATTAAGCGGATGCAACAATGGATTAAAAGGGATGTGATAGAGGAGTTGAGGTCGTATCGAGGATCTGGAATCCAATTGATGATATACGACAAAACCGAAGGTACGGTTAAGTTATACACTATGTTTTATCTACTCAGGTGGGGAAAGGTCGAGTTTCTGGATAAGACCAGATTTCTAAAGATGATACCAGAAGAACACAGAGATTTCGTTGCGAAGTACGAACGTTTTGTCTCAGGATTCTGTGTTTACCATGGTAAAAACGATGAGCCAAGGTCCATTTATCTTAAAGCGGACTCGCTCGCACTGTTTGCTGTTGTCAATACACCGGAATCAGCAAGAATGCCAGAGGTTCTGAGCGGTTTCACAGCACATGCCTCAAAGGGATCAAAAGGGCACAGCATATCTCAGTTGAATGAAACGTTATCAGAAAAGAGGATGCTTTGCATGATTGTCGATGGGAATCCTTATGAAAAAAAGATTCTTTACAATCTGGGAGATTTTTTCTTCCTATATCCGCTTTATGCATCTGGAAAAGAGTATAGTGTGGTATTTGGGAATGATGCACTTTATATGGATTGTTTACTGAAGGATCGGAGAGATCATGAACGAGAGCAATTTGGTTGGGGTTAACGAGATCAATCAATTTATTTACTGTCCACGTAGATTGTATTATATCAAATTTTATGATACTATAGAATCAAATTATTATCTGGTGGATGGTTCATTGAAACATGCACGTAGTTCACGCAGAGGTGGGTGGGTGCTTGAATTTTATTTAAAATCTGAGAAACTCGGACTCCATGGCAAGATCGATGTGCTTGAGGATGGAGATGTGATGACACCGGTAGAGCGTAAGCGTGGAAAGTCATATTATCTTAACGACGAGATCCAACTGGCAGCGTACTGTATGTTACTAGAAGAGTTCATAGGAGAGGAAATTAACATTGGATATATCTATTTATATGGGTCTAAATCACGACATCCAATCCATATCACCCCCTGGCACCGCGAAAAAGTCCTCGAAGTCACCCAAGCCATCCGCAGCATGAACCTCGATTCAATCCCGGACTTCGCAGACAACCCCAACAAATGCAAAAAGTGCAGTACGGTTGAGTACTGCCTGCCTGTTGAAACAAAATTACTGGAGAAAATAAAATGAAAGAAAGTGAAGGCATATTCGATGAGAGTGTAATATATGTAACCACCCAGGGCAGCCAGGTAGGTATCGACGGCGGCCGCATAATTATAGTCAAAAAAGGTGAAGGAGAACTGGCCTCATTCCCAATGGGCCAGGTAGACACCATAAACATCTTCGGGAATATCAATTTTACCACACCTTTTGTGGCGAGTGCCAATGAACACGGCATCGTACTGAACTATTTCACCCAGTTTGGCAAGTACAGGGGCAGCTTCATCCCCGAGCGCAACACCATCGCCGAAGTGCGCCGCCGACAGTATGCGCTTTCTGATCAAGAAAGCCTTGCTATTGCCAGGCAGATCATTCACGGAAAGATACGCAATTCAAGGACGTTCTTAAACCGGAAAGGTATAACCGATGTTGGAAAGCTGCCAGAC
>JAIORV010000084.1 GCA_021107945.1 Vulcanimicrobiota bacterium
GAAGGTTGCTTATTTCATGCCAAGATTCCTACTTTGACAAAAAACATGTGCACCCAATTGAATCTGAATAAATAGTAATTATTCAGCCCATAGTAATTCAACGGCATAAAGGATTTTTCCATGAAGGCGTTGTGTATAGATTTTAAACATGAAGTCCCCGTTTTCTCACGGTAGAAATACAACCACGGATACGGCAGAACCACTGGGCATCGTTGTTTTCGCGAAATGTACCGGAAATTTTCTGCTTAACCCAAGTTTACCACTCCACTCCCAAAAAAGGGTGAAAAACGGCTGACATTCGGGTTTTTACTGCGCACGAATGGCTTGGTTGTGCGATTCGTGATTTGTTAAGGGCGATTGTAGTGCCCATACTGATTTTTGGTAATTTGGACAGATAAGCTCATCTATAATACAATTTTACAATGTTTACCAGAGAAGTTGTCAAACAAAACACGATATTCTATCAAAAAACTTGTTTCCCGTTTATCCCGAGATGTCATCCAGGTTGCATACTTCGACCCCCCAATCGGAATATTCGGGGTCATGGGAAAACAAAATCACCTGGTGCTCCTTTGATATCCTCTCCAGGATCTTTCCGGCCGTGGCAAGTCTTGCTGAATCAAAGAACACAAAGGGATCGTCAAGCAGGAACGGGAGTGATACTTTGTCGGACAACTCCCGGGCAAGAGCGATTCTCACGGCGAAGAAGAGCTGATCCATTGCTCCCGTTGACAGGTATTCCTTGCCGATTTTTTTCCTGGGCAGCACTTCAAGGGACAATTCAAAATCATTTCCCAACTCCACTCTCTGATATTTATCTCCTGTCATTTCCCTGAAAATCGAAGAGATTTTTTCGCCCATGCCCCGGTGATATGTTTCATAAAATCTCTCCACGGATTCATCGAGCAGATCAACCGCAGTCCGGTATGCATCCTTGAGAATTGTGATTTTATCAATCTTTCGATTTGTTTCTTTTAGTTTTTCCGATATAAGATTCGGATCTTCAGCACCCTGTCCATACTGCTCAAGACGATATTTGCGAATATTGAGCTGGTCTTTCTTCCCGGCAAGCAGCGATTGACTTTTTTCAACATTTGCTTCAATTGATTTCAACTTCAATAATGCCGACTCGGCATTACTCCCAACGAGAGATTTCAGCCCCGGGAATTCAGACAGGATCTCGTTTTTTTGCTTGAGTAATATGGAGCCTTCCGCGGTAAATTCATATATTTCCTTGTCCAGATCTTGCGGAGTCCTTACCTCGGATACCCAACTTGCAAGATTTTTTCTGTCGTTCCGCAATTCAAGAAAACGACGATTATTTTCAATGATTACATCAGGATTGTCTCCGAACTTCTCAATAAAACCGGTGAGTTTCCCCATTAGATTTTTCTCAATTCTCCGTGACTGCATAATATTTATTTCCGTATCATCATCAGCCATAATTTGAGATATCCGGGTATCAAGCTCTTTAATATTGTCTTCCAATTCACATGCCAAAATATAGCTTCTCTTAATTTTATCCGGGTTGTTAACTTTCTTCAGAACCGGGTATTGATTTTCCAGGACCTCGATACTCTTCATATTCTCCCTGATTTCCCCCGGTAGAGCCGGCAAGGTAGCGTCTGTGGAAATTCCCGGGAATCTCTCTATAAGAACTTCATAAACAGTCGCCATTTTCTCCTTGAGTTGGCGATACTCCGAGAAGTCCGCCAGAATATCTTCAATATTCTCTCCATCCTGAATTCCAAGTCCATTATGTTTTAAGTCTATCCTGTCATTTATCTCCTGAATATTATTATTAATCTCCTCTTCGGTTTTATATGAGGACAACTTGCTTTTAATGTTTTCCAACCTCTTGAGTGCGCTCAGGTATGCCTGATACTTCCTTAGAAATTCCGTCGGATTTTCAGAGTCTTCAAACTCTGCAGGAATCCCGGTATCGGGCAAAGCTTCGGCGATTTCTTTCCCCATCATCTCAACCATAGCTTCAAGCTTGCTTTTTTCCTTGAGTGCCGGGCGAATTTTAAGCCATACAATAGCACAGCCAATAATAAGACCGGGGAAAGCGGCGGCAATACCTGCGAAAACATCCCTTAAAAGAAAAGCGATTATGAAAAACAGCAAGAATGTGCCTGCGGGTATAATGAAATTCAGGGGATGCATGAGTTTCTCTTTTACGCTTGTCAATCTATCGCCGGCGCTTTTCAATTCGTCTTTTTTTGCAATTCGATATTTTTTCGCTATAATATGCTCCCTGATTTTTTCCTCGACATCTTCGGGTAGTTTATCAAAATCCGGATAGCTTTCATCAAGCGCTTCCTGTGATTCTTTTATGGTGCCTTCCAGGTTTCTCTTTTTATTTAATTCAAACTCCAGCCTGTTCCGCTCCATTTGCCCCTGTTTCTCCTCGGCACGGCAAAGGTACAATAATTGCTCGTAATTGTCAGGCCTATTGTTAAAACGTTTTCTTTTTTGAATCTCAACCTTGATCTCATCAATAATCTTCTTTTTGTCCCGGTAATATTCCGTGTCCCGACCAATTTCTTTCCTGAGTTTGAAATAGCCGGTAACATCCTCCGGGAACTCGCCTCCGACCCCCTTGTAATCCCCATACATCTCCTCGAGACTCTTTTCGATGGACTCCTTTTCATCCTGGAGTTTTTCAATTGAATCAACAGTCAGACATTGCTCCGACTTAAACTTTTCCAGGTTTCCCCTGGTTTTTTCAAGCTCTATACATAATCTATCCACATCTTCTTCAAAATCCACAAAGACCCGGAATTCAGAATGTATCAACTTGTCCAGATTCCCGACATCCCTGATCTTACCGAGAATCCTGTTCTTCTGCTGAAATAACTCCTTCAATTTCGTGTTTATCCGATTATACCCGTCTTCAACATTAATGAAGTCTCTAAGTTTCTTCCTGAGAAATTTGCCGTCTTCTATCGTGCTTTTCAGCGTTTCAATCTCATCGCCTATGGTTATTATCTCTTCCTCGGTCCGGACGATCTTGCTATGCTCGCCACAACTGCGCTCATACCTTACATTAAGCTCCTCTCTTTCATATATCAGATCTTCAATAAGTCTTGATTTTTGCTTGTCTCTCGACTGCCATGGATCGATCCGTGTAAGATTGAAGAATTCTGCTTTTAATTCCTTGATAATGGATTGATAGTCCGCCCTTCCTCCTCCGGTTACAATTCTCCTGACCTCACCTGCTACTCCCCGATCCATTTCCATCTTTGTAACATACGCAAGCTTTTCCAGGATATCACGAGAAGGAATCTTCAGGTCTTCCAGCATATATCTAAATTCCCGTGCGGATCTCCCGGTCCCCCGGGGGTTTGCCCTCCCCCTGAAAAGAACGGTGTTTTCCTTGCCCACAAGCTCATCTAACCTGGTATTATGATTGGCAAAATTCCTGTCAATGAGGAAAACTCTTTCTCCTATCGAGAATTCCAGTCGAGCGGAAAATTCACCATGCTCACCCCAGGGAACCCTGAAATGCTTCCTTCTCCCGGGGATTCCATATAGTGTATCGATTATCGCTTCCATTAATGTGCTTTTACCTCGCTCATTCTTTCCCGTTACTACATTGATGTTATCGGGATCGAATCCGAAGAAGCGCTTTACCGCCGGGATACTCTTGTCAAAAACACCGAATCCATCTATAAACAAGTTTCTAAATTTCAAGGTTTTCACCTCCCTGGAGCTTCACCATTGCAAGTTTCAGAGCCTTTTTCAAGACCTTTTCTTCCCTTTCGTCGGCATCCATGAGCTTCCCCAGGATATTTCTGATAAACAATCCCCTCACGGTTTTCTCGGACGCAATGGATTCGAGAGCCATGCTGTCCAGGATGTCCGTGTCGTCTTCAATCTCGAAATGGAAAAATTTATTTGAAACAATTCTCCTGATAAAATCTGAATTAATGATGAATTCGCTTACTCCCGTGAGTTTTACCCGAAGGAGAAGATCCTCTCCCCGGGCCGAAAACTCCTGGATTAACTTTATTATATCCGTCTCATTTTCAACAGGTTCCATATCAATGTTTATCTCGACCTGTTGGAAAATACGCCTGTTCCAGGGAATCTTTTCAATACGAATGTTATTATGATCAAATTCAACTACAACCAGGAACCGTTCCCCGGATTCAGAAAATTTTCTTCCCTCAAGCGTACCGGGATATACAACCAGGCTTCCGCCGATATTCTTTTCCATAAAATTATGATAATGCCCCAGGGCGATATAATCCATCCCCGTCTTTCCCAGGTCTTCCGGATAAAGAGGAACATGCGCATCTGCAATATCCCATTGATTCGAGAGCATGAGAGAACCATGAATAATTGCAACATGAACGCCGGGACTGTCTGTTTTCTGAAATTTCCCGAATGGGGGATTTGAATGTATGGGATGGTATTCAAATCCGTAAAAAAAGAAATCCCTGTCACCATATCTCCAGTGTAAAGGCTCCCCGATATTATAATCATTTAAAATCGTCAATCCCTTGAACTTATGCTTTTTATATACCGACTCGGGATATATCGAGGGATCATGAGTCCCCGGAGCAAGCAGTACATCGATATTGCCCCGATTGAGTCTTTCTATTTCGCTCTTGACCCTGTAAACCGTATCGTCAGGTGGATCAATCATGTCAAACAGGTCGCCCGCAATCCAGACGCCGTCTATCCTGTTGTCGGGATCAAGTGCAAAATCAACGGCGCGGGTAAATGCTGATTCCAGGTCTTTTCTCCTGATTTTCTGTTTGTTTTCGCCAAGGAATGAAAACGGAGCACCCAGATGAAGATCCGCCATATGTATGAATCGTGGCATAATTTCTTTGTCCTTTGCGTTCTTTGCTTCTTTGCGGTCTATTTTTTATAATTCTAACTCATTGAAAAGTGATATTTAATCCAAAACCGGACTCCTCTTATGATAATCCGTGACTTCCTGAAACGCATTTCCCACCTTCAAAAGAGTCAATTCGTCAAACGATTTCCCGATCAATTGGAGACCCACAGGGAGTCCCTTCGTGAATCCGCATGGTACAACAAGTCCGGGAAGACCCGCCAGGTTAACCGACACCGTATAAATATCCGATAGATACATCTCCAGGGGATCATCCACCTTCTCACCGATTCTGAAAGCCGGCGCGGGTGTTGCTGGCGTGAATAACAGATCGCATTTCTCAAAAGATCTGTCATAATCCCGCCTGATGAGCGTCCTTACCTTCTGAGCTTTGAGATAATAAGCATCGTAATACCCGGAAGACAGAGCGTAAGTGCCTGTCATAATCCTCCTTATTACCTCTCTGCCGAGACCCTCTCCCCGGGTCTTCTTATACATATCCATCACATCGATATTTGTGGGGTTTCTATAACCGTACCTCGCTCCGTCGTACCTTGCCAGGTTGGATGAAGCTTCCGAGGGCGCGATGATATAATATGCGGCCAGGGCGTAATCACCCGATTTTAACTCAACATCAACAAACTCCGCCCCCAGACCCTCCAATACTCTTCTTGCCTCATCAAGGCTCTTTCTTATCCCGGGGTCGAGTCCCTCGCCAAAGAAATCTACGGGATAGCCTATTTTCATTCCCTTTATATCAACGTCCACAAGCGATTCAAGATACGGGGGCTTCTTGAAGCTGATCGAAGTCGAATCCATAGGGTCATGAGCGACTATCGCATCAAGGCAAAGAGCAATATCCTTGACATCCCTTGCAATGGGACCGATCTGATCAAGCGAGGAGGCAAAAGCGATAAGTCCATACCTTGAGACCGCACCGTATGTGGGCTTCATCCCGGTTACACCGCAGAACGCCGCAGGCTGTCGGATTGAGCCTCCTGTATCGGAACCGAGGGCAATAATCGCCTCTCCCGCCGCCACAGCCGCCGCCGATCCGCCGCTTGAGCCGCCGGGAACCCTGTCCGGATCCCAGGGATTATGTGTCGGGAAGAACGCCGAATTCTCGGTTGAGGATCCCATTGCAAACTCATCCATGTTTGTCTTTCCCAGGATGATCGCCCCGGCGTCCAATAGCATATCAACAACCGTCGCGTTATATGGCGGAACAAAATTCTCCAGTATTTTCGAGCCGCATGTTGTGGGCTTCCCCTTCATACACAGGAGATCTTTTAATGCAATGGGGATTCCGGTCAACGGCTTAACATTTTCGCCTGATTTCAACCTCTCGTCGGCATCTTTTGCCATTTTAAGCGCAAGATCGGGAAAAATGGTGATGTATGCACTAACCTTTTTCTCCACCATGCTTATTCTTTGCAGACATGCCTTTGTAAGCTCTGTTGATGATATTTCGCCGGACACCATTTTTTCATGCGCCTCATGGGCGGTGAGGTTGATGGGATTCAATTTGTATCTTCCTTTCATTGTGGGAAGTGGGAGACGAGAGGTGAGAAGCGAGAGGGGAAACGGGAAACGGGAAACGGGAGGCAGGAAATGGGAAATGAGAAATGGGAAACGAAATCCGCTTTCCATTGTCTATTTTCCATTTTACGTTTTCCGCCATCTGTTACTGTTTTTTCCTCTTATCCCTTACAACTGCAAACTGGATGTATGGAGCTTCGCCGTCCATGATGATTTTTTTCATCTCGTTCATTGTCTCTGTGAATTCGTCAAATGGCATGGGCTCATCTTTATCATAAGTATAATAAAATCCCATAAGCTCACCGTCGGTATCAGGATCCGACCAGTTAAGCTCGGGTACTATTTTAAATCCCAGTTTTTCAAGTGTCGGCATAACATCTTCATACCACTCTGCGCTTCCGAATACTTTAATTTCAAGTAACATATCAATTACCTCCTTTGTAAATCTTCAGGATTATTATCTATATATTCTTTTTATACTGATAAAATCCTTGGGCATCTATTTCAATATGGTTTATTATGACAGTTTTGCTTTCTCAAATCTTTCGGGATTGGCGAAACACCTGTAGCACAGACCTTCAGGTCTGCCAATTAAGATTAAGCTAATGTTATGTTGTTTGGGCGGCGAGACGCCACCCCCACCACTATAACAACATCGGTGGCTGCGGCGTCTCGCCGCAGAGCAAAGAGGAGAATTCTTATTTGAAATAGCTTATATAGTTCAACATGCCAGTTACCTGGGGAGAAACCTTATTGAAAAGTGTTTCATCCACACTCCCTGATAGCGAAGCGGATTTCCTCATAGTTAAGCCGCTGAAGCGGCTTAGGGAGGGATAGCTTACATCAAGCCGCTTCAGCGGCTTAAATCTTTTAGGAAGGTTCTCACAAAACAACATAACTACTCACATTTCGCACATGTGAATTTCTTGAGAAGTAATAGAATTTATTTCAAGTACTTTAAGGTGATAACAGGTGTTTTTCAGGTGATAACAGGCGTTATAAGGGGTTTAAGACAGCACCACAATTTATTGTGGTGAATTGAGCGTAAACCCCACCACTACAGCGTCCCAACCACTTCAGTGGTTTATATCATCAAAAAACCGTTGAAACGGTTAAATTGAGGTGGGAGGTAGATATTATAGGCTTCTAACCACCCGATTAAAATCGGGTGTTGTCTGTTCGCCCGGCATGTTTGCTGAGCCGGTGGATTGAAAGAAATCCA
>JAIORV010000175.1 GCA_021107945.1 Vulcanimicrobiota bacterium
GATGATTTTCTGAAGGACGGGATTTCCTTGATGTACGGGGATTCACATAGCGAAGAATCTCCTGAATGTTGTCCTGAGAGATCGCTATTCATGGATAGAGATCCTTCGCTGATTAATACATCGGAGGTATGCAAGCCCCGTTCCTGAGAAAGGTATGCCTATTAAAGTAAATTGATCGTATTCCGCTCAGGATGACAGTTTCATGCATTTCTTTCTTGAAAATGCATAAGTACTGTTATATGAAAATTCTCCTCTTTTTCCTCTATGGGCGCTCTCTGCGCCTGCCCCGAACCTGTTTCAGGGACCTCTGCGGTGAATAGTTACTTACTTTTAGAATACATCTTCGAAAATATTTTAAATTTACAAGGTATTTGTGGCTTTTTATGAAAATGTAAGTAATGAGACTTCAGCATTATTGTCAAAATAATGAAGGATTATCAAAATAATGAAGGATTATCAAAATAATGAAGGACTAAAAATCTATCATGCCAGAGCTGAAAAACAGAAAACCGGTAAATATTTTAATTGTTGAAGATGATGAGCTTGCTCTTCATGTTGCTCATGAAATAATATTATCTATAGGTAAGGTAAATGTTTTTACGGCGCAAAACGGGAAGGAAGCTCTGCATGTAATTGAAACAACACAAATTGATTTGCTTGTTACAGACATCATGATGCCCGAAATGGATGGCTTTGAATTGGTTCAGGAAGTTCAGGGTATGCCCTCCTTGAAGGATTTATATATTATAATTATCACCGCTTTAAATGATGTGAAACAAAAAGTAAAAGGATTGGATTTAGGAGCTAATGATTATATCATAAAGCCTTTTAACTTCGACGAATTAAAAGCGAGAATCACTGCCGGGATCAGAACCGTGGTTTTGAGAAAAGAACTCAGAAATGCAAATGCCCAATTGGAAAAAGCCATGGAATTCAAGCGACTCATCCTGGGAAGAGTGGCTCATGATCTTCGAACACCGATTTCTATAATAGATGGATATTTATCGATAATAAGAGATAGTTTCGATCATCTTACCAGGGATGAGATGGAAGTATATTTTGATAATATAAATAATCAATCAAAATACATAAATTCTATTTGTAGAGATATTTTTGATTTTACGGCAATTGATATGGGTAAACTCAATCTTAACACAGGGATTCATCCCCTCGAACCTGTTGTAAAGCAGGCCGCCCTTTTGAACAAGCCATATGTCGATGCAAAAAATATCAGATTGAATATTAATAACAAAATAAATAATACTGTCCTGAAAATCGATCCTGACAGGATGACAGGGGTTTTCTGGAATATAATAAATAACGCTGTAAAATTCAGCCCGGAAAATGATTCCGTTAATATTGATATATTTAAAAACGCTAAGTATGTGGAGGTACATATAACCGATCATGGAAAAGGCATGACAGCGGAAGAGAAAAAGAATCTTTTTGAATTTTTCGCCTCAGGCTCTCATGAAAAAGTGATCGGTCCTGGAAGTGTGGGGTTGGGACTTGCAATAAGTAAAAAATTGGTGGAGATGCATGGGGGTAAAATTGCCGCAAGAAGTGAAGAGGGCAAGGGAAGCACTTTTATTTTAACTCTGCCGATGACATAGTGGTCATTTAAAAATATTCAGAACTCTAACTGCAGGCTTATCTTTTCTAATATTTTTTTCATCGCAAAGACCACAGAGGGTTCAAGAAGTTGTCTGGCCGACGGTCGTATTTTAGATCGTAAAAATGCATCTCGTTTACGCCCCATGCTTTAAGCGGGAATCTTTGCGCCCTCCGCGATCTCTGTGGTGAATTGTTACGGTAAAACAACAGGATAAATATGTACTTGAGTGAAATCCATATCCCATGAAAAAAGCCGATGACAATGAACAAAATAAATATTCATCAGAAGTTGCAAACAAAGAAGATGAAAAAAACATGGGATTTGCCGGGTGGCTTGAGAAAAAAATATTCCCCTTTCTCTCAAAGCTTAATGAATTAAAAATCCTCCAGTCCGTGCGTGATTCGGTATTCTCATCAATTCCACTGATTGTTGTTGGTTTCATATTGCTTTTCTTCCTTGTATTTAACACGGGCACATATGCAGAAAGGGCGATTCTTTCCTTCTCCTCGGCATTGGGACTGCTGGGAATATGGATAGCGTTTTATCTTCCCATTGCAATGGGAAAGGAGCGAGACGGCAAGCCTGCGGCAATATGTGCGGGAATTTTTGGGCTAACTCTCCTTGCAGTTACATTTCCCGACCCGCAATTCACAGTCAAATGGATGACCGGATTCCTCCAGGTTCTGTCAAAAGGCGGAATAATTCTTGCAATGGTTATGTCGGGATTATACTCCGGGCTTATCGGGAAAATTCTTAAATATAGGCCTGGCTTGAATAAATATCTGGCAATTTTTCTCTCATTTTTAGCAATGTTAATCCCCCTGATTCTGCTGAAAATCTCTCATGTTAATATATACCACTGGATTGATATTATCATCGCCCCCCTAATGAAGGCAGGCGACACACTTCCTGCCGCAATGATAATTGTATTCCTCATGAGCTTGTTCTGGTTGTTCGGCGTTCATGGCTCAGGTGTTGTGGGTGGAGCGGTTCTGCCTTTCTACCTTATCTTGTATAACGAAAATGTCATGGCGCACTTGGCGGGGCTGCCTCTGCCCCATATCGTAACACCGTCTTTTTTCATTTGGTCTATGATAGGCGGCACGGGGGCGACATTGCCGTTATGTATATATATGCTGTTTTCGAAATCCAAACGCCTCAAAAAGATAGCCCGTATATCAATACTTCCTTCACTGGTAAATATAAATGAACCCCTTTTATTCGGAACGCCAATTATTATGAATCCAATAATAGCGATACCGTTTCTGCTAACACCGGTTGTCATTGCCGTGATAAATTACGCCGCCCTATATTATAACCTTGCAGGGAGGATATTCATAATAGCTCCGTTCGTGATCCCACAACCGCTTCACGCGTATGCATGTACTCTGGATGTGAGGAATGTTGTCTTGCTGATAATAGATATTGTTGTAGCGTTTCTCATTTATTACCCGTTTTTCAGGATGTTTGAGGTGGAGGAAATGAAGGAAATGAGGCACGAAAACGGATAGGGGATACAGGATGTGTTCTTTCACCACGAAGCCACGGAGAACACGGAGAAGAGGACAGAGTGGGGAGAACGGATGACGGAGGTTGGGTGGTGGAGGTTTTTAACCTCCCATGAGATTAACCCCCGGATTTATCCGGGAAAAAAAAGGAATCCCCCCTTATTCTTACTTTCCAGCCACTTCAGTGGCTTCCCAATAGGGGATCCTCGGAGTGCGGATTGTGGGATAGATTTCCTAATCCCGATAAACGGATTGTGCAGGCTATATGAATGATTGTTTTCCACCACAGAGGCCACTGAGAACACGAAGAAGAGAATGGAGAACGGATGACGGAGGTTGGGTGGTGGAGGTTTAAACCTCCCATGAGATTAACCCCCGGATTTATCCGGGGGAAAAAAGGAATCCCCCCTTATTCTTACTTTCCAGCCACTTCAGTGGCTTCCCAATAGGGGAACCTCGGAATGCGGGTTGTATGACGGATTTCCCAATCCCGATAAACGGATGTCGGAGGTCTGATCCCCCTTCCCATTTCCCGCTTCCCACTTCTACTTTAGAGATATAGCCATTTTTGTTTACTTATCCTCTGCGCCCTCTTCGCTCTCTGCGAACTCTGCGGTAAATATAAAAAAAAAATGTAACAAATCCAAAATTTTGTGGTAAAATATAAGTACTATTACCACAATATTATCGGTCTTCAATCGTTAAACTGATTACAGGATGAAAAATTATTAATATGAGGGGAGGAGAAGTTTTAATGTATCGTAAGTATTTACTCATTTCCACCATGGCGCTGGTGATGCTGTCAGTTATAATACTAATTGGCTGTGGTGGAGGAGGAGGCGGCGGAGGCGGCGGTACAGTCGCTCCCACGCAGGAGCCGACTACGACGGGAACTCCGTTTAATAACACTTACCGTGTTCTGGTAAGTCAATCGGCAAGATCTACGGGAAATATTATTGTTCTTCCGGTAGACGCATCAATTCCATTTGGATACTCGTTGGCTCCCGGAGCAAACATCAGCTTTAATAATGGCCAGGGAGTTCTGGATACCACACAGGCAGGCACGGATGGTCAATTCGATGCGGTTCGTTGTGGAATTCCTGGTGTTTCAGGGGAAGGAAGTCTGGATACGATTTCAACTGTTGATGTGAATTACAATGGCAGGGAAGAGACCAATATTATGCTCCCGGTATTCGAGGGACAGATTCCCGAAAATCCGGGTGAGATTACATTTATAAAGGTTGTTCCGGGTGGTCCCATAATAGCTGAGGGAGCAAGTGTTGCATTTTTCTGTATAGGAGTTACCAGCAATGGACGCTTGGTTCCAATGAAAGATGTTCAATGGTCTGTCAATGATGAAAGCATTATGAGGATTGTAGAGACTCCTGATGAAGGCAGAATCTGTGTTGTCGAGGGAGTTCAGGGGGGAGCATTTCCAGAACCCAACTTTGCTTATTTGACAGCGGAGATAGTGGGAGTACCCACACCGGAACCCACGCCGCAAATCACAGCAGAGCCTGAGGGACAAAAGCCCTTTCTCACAGATACGGCAAAAGTGGCTGTCGTGAGTCAGGCAGAAACTGATGCGACGATTAGCGGACAGCTTCTTGACGGCGATGGAAATCCAATGGCGAACGCCAGGATGGTATTTCGATCAGCCCAGATTCCGGAACCGGTTGGGAAGGATGGAGAGAACCCGTTTGTGGCATTCCCCACATATACCGATGAGTCAGGAAACTACACGGTGAATGTGATGGCCGGCGAGAGCTATTCCGTTCTTGCTATGATTCCCCAGGAAATGCCCACACCATTCCCTACGGATAGTCCACCTCCACCTCCGACAGGCAGTCCAATGCCACCACCCACTCCGACAGGCACTCCAATGCCATCTCCAACAGGAAGTCCGCCCCCGATGCCCACAGGCACACCCGGACCAGGACCAGGACCAGGACCAGGACCGGGACCGGGACCGGGACCAGGACCAGGACCGCAAAATCCGATGGAGATATACAGTACAACACCAGAACCATTTGGGCCTGTTGAGACGGGAGCAACAACACAGGACTTCACACTTGGCGATCCGGTAGGACCCGGGCCGACACCACCACCACCACCACCGAATCCCACGGGGACACCGCCGATGCCGACACCAACGGGATCGCCGCCGGTCCCACCTCCGGAACCGACACCGACAGGAGAACCAACGCCATAATAGAAAAATAAGCTGTTTCAAGATGGCTTTATAATTGTGAGTAGCTGGGGGCAATTACCCCCGGCTATTTATTTATTTTCTCGGAAGGAAGATCACCGATTGGCGGTGGTGATTTTTTCAGGTAAAGAAATAATCCAATTAAGAAAAAAATAAGGATAATTAGCAAAGAAGAAAAGGAATACATATAAATTGAATTTGAATACTTACCCGTCTTCTTCTTGATACGCTCATTAACGAAAGCTTTCAAATCCCCATTATCCTCCGCAATTTGAATCGGCGTCTTATCATGATTATTTCTTATCTCGATATCCGCCCCCATTGAAACAAGGTAATTCATAATTCTCTTATCTTCCCGGGATGCAGATAGATGAAGTGGTGTATCTCCACATCGATCCATTGCGTTAATCTTTGCCCCTTTTTTTACTAATTTTTTTACCAGGGAAAGGTTGTCATGGCTTACCGCATAATGTAAAGGTGTCCGTCCATCTAAATCAGTGGTATCGACAACGGCGCCTTTCGATAAAAGAAAATTTGCAATTTCTTCATGATTACGCTTACATGCAATATGGAATGGAGAAACCCCAGCCCAATACTTCGAATTTATATTCGCTCCTTTTTTCACTAATTTTTTTACCAGGGAAAAGTTACCATGATTTATTGCATTATGTAAAGGTGTCCATCTATTTGAATCAGTGGTATTGACATTGGCACCTTTTGATATAAGAAAATTTGCAATTTCTTCATGATTAAGCTTACATGCAATTTGGAATGGAGTAACCCCATCCTTCATATTAATCTTCGCCCCTTTTTTCACTAATTTTTTTACCAGGGGAAAGTTACCATGATTTACCGCATAATGTAAAGGTGTCCATTTAAAGAAATCAGTGGTATTTACATCCGCCCCTTTTGACATGAGAATATCTGCTATTTCTTTATGATTGCCCATACATGCAATATGGAGGGGAGTTGCTTCTTCATAAAGAGCGTTTTCAACTTTATTTATATAGGCGCCTTTTGATATGAGCAACTTGATGGCTTCAATATCTTTCCCAGCTACTGAATAATGAAGGAGAGCCAAATCATTAATTTCTTGTGGTTTCACGTCATGCCCGGCCCTGACAAGTGAAATTATTGCATCTCTATTCAGATAGTAAACGGCATATTGCCATGCAGTTTTGCCATCTTTATCTTTTGCATGTATCTTTGCGCCGTTTTTCAACAATAGATCGACCATTTTTTTTCTGTCTGACAAACAGGCAATATGTAGAGGTGTCTTGCCGGTGCTTTCTCTTGCGTTTACATCAGCCCCGGCCGAGATTAGCTTTTTCGCCGAAGGAGAATTGCCAAATTTTGCGGCGTAATGTAAAGGTGTGAATCCATCTTTGGTTTTCTTATTGACATCTGCACCTTGTGAGATTAATTCGTCCACAACTCCAGTCTCATTGGAATTCATGGCAAAATGTATCGGGGTAAGACATAGGGGATCTTTAGAATGGATATCCGCCCCTTTTTGGATGAGAATTCTGACTTCCTCTATCATCCCGTGATATGAAGCATAATGAAGAGGAGTTAACCCGTTTTTGTCTCTTGCATCGACTTTTGCCCCTTTTTTGATCAGGTATTCCAATATGGCAGGATCATTTTTTGTCAGTTGTGGTATTGAAGCGTGATGTAAAGGTGTCATTCCCTCATTGTCCCTTTTATTAATCAAATCGGGATTTTTCTCAATCAGCTTTTTTACCGATTTTGTCCGGCCAAAGCCTGCCAATTCATGTATTTCTTCAGCTTTAGATTTCTCTATATTCAGGAATGTCAATATTATAAGCAGAAAAAGAAAAGTGACGGCCTTGAGATAACTGGTTTTATTTTTTGAGTAATCCATATCAATCCCCCTGATCTATCACGAAACTATTTGATTCCATTACATAATCGGGGTTGAAGATTCTGGTTTATTCTTGTCAAGTATTTTTTAAAAAAACAACAACATCTTATCA
>JAIORV010000144.1 GCA_021107945.1 Vulcanimicrobiota bacterium
CCCGACTTCCTGAATAATATGGAGTTTATTATACCTTTAAAGCGATAAACTATAGTTACCAATAGATCACGGAGGTTTTATTCGGGATTCTCCATGTTTTAATTTCCCATGCGATGAATAGATAAAAAAAAGCAGGGATTAAAGAGCACAACTCCTCCCTCCACAGAAAGATAGCTCAGCTTAATCCCTATAAGTTGGCGGAAAAACAGATTCTAAAGTTATAATAGCAATTATAGTATTAAGATACAATCAATCAAATGTATTATTCTTGAATAGTTCTTTTGTTATGATCTATAGTTCTTTTTCTCAATTACAATAGTTCTTTAAGGATCATGTGAAAGAAAAAACAAGGAGGCTTTCAGACAAAATTAATTAGAAGTACCGGCTATTTCTCATAAGCATTATCCTTTTTGATCTGCGGCGAGACGCCGCAGCCACCGATATTGTTATAATGATAGGGGTGGCGTCCCGCCGCCCAAATAACAAAAGATTAGGAAATAATGTCTTGTTGCAGGAGCGGTTTCCTAACCGCTGGAAGAAAAGAATCCACATAGTGAAAATGTCGCCTTTGGAAAAGGCTCCTACAATTACCCTCTTGCGCACAGGATAACGGCCGGGACGACTCTCTTCAGGGGGATCCTTTGCTGAGTATTATAGTCATTTTGAAAAACATGCTTTAATTATGATTTTTATGCAGTATTCACGGTTTTAAATACCAATTAAAAGTATTAGACAGGAATCTTTTTTCTGTCTAATGAATAATATAGTGTTTTTAGTGTTTTCGTCAGGAGAAATAGAAGAAGATGATACCACAGACAATTAAAAAAACATGCTCTTTATGTGGCCGTGAAAATCGGCAGAATGCTAAGTTTTGTATCGGTTGTGGAAGCTCTTTGAGGAATAATGGAAACGGTAGTAATTCCAACGATACAAACCCTATGATTTCTGCGGATTCGGCTGTGAAAGCCGGGAATAATGCCGTTTCAGATGGGACGATCGTATTAAAAGGCAGATTCCATCTGAGGGAAAAGATTTATAGCGACAATTACGGTGAGGTATTCAGGGCCTATGACAAAAAGAAGGAGCGTTATGTTATAATGAAGATTGACAGGGAGTTCCCTGCTGATCTTGAGACTTCGTATCTCTCCCGCAAGCGGTTTGCCGATGAAGGTGAGAGAATGTCTCGCCTGGAGCATAAATACATTCCAAGGGTAATAACGTCTTACTTTAAAGACGGTAATTACGTGGTTGTTATGAAAATGGTAAAGGGTAAGTCCATAGAAGATCTTGTAAAGAATGGATTGTCGCATGGCAACAGCATCCCGGCTCCATCGGCTATTAAAATAATTATTTCGCTTTGTGATCTTATTACTTATCTTCATAACTTTAAACCCACAATTATTCACAGGAACATAAAGCCTTCAAAAGTGATGATCAGCTCTTCCAGGAAAGTTCTTCTCCTCCCCTGGGTGCCAAGGCCTTGCAGGGAAAGTGCTCTTCTCGGAACAAAGGGTTATGCCGCCCCGGAACAATACAAGGGTAAATATGACTTGAGATCCGATGTCTATGGACTTGGAGCGGTTCTTTATTATTTACTTTCCGGCAAGGAACCCGGCGCTGACGCTCCTTTCCATTTTATTCCTATCTCAATATTGAGACCTGACCTCAGAGGAGAGCTTGAAATGGTGATAACAAAAGCTCTTCAATTAAATCCCGGGGACAGATTTAGAAGCGTGGGAGAATTAAAATCATCTCTTCTGATGGCATCAAAACATTATTTTAGATAATTTATTCGTGATAGTACATGAATTTTGTAGAAATATAATAAAAGAAAAGTCCTGATTCATTTGCTCAATTATAATTCTCTGATGGAGGATATTTATGGTGGAATGTCCTGCCTGTGGGGCGGGGAATCGTTTAAAAGCGCGCTTCTGCTTGTTTTGTGGAAGAAATCTCATCCCATTTGAAACCGGCGGATCAAAACTACCTGCAAGCATAGAAATCCTGGAGAAAGGAACTGTGCTGGGGGGTAGGTTTGAAATTTCGGAACTTCTTAATATTGGCGGAATGGGTTATGTCTATAGGGGAATTGATAATCTTCTACAAAGAGAAGTTGCTATTAAGGAAATGATAGACAAATTTACTGATCCCGAAGCAAGGACACAGGCCATTGAAAGATTCCGCAGGGAAGCGGATATGCTCTGCCAGTTGAAGCACCCTGCAATACCCACTTTCTTCGAGTATTTTGTTGAAAACCACCGATATTACCTCGTGATGGACTTTGTAGATGGACTCGACCTTAAAAAAATTGTCAAGAGACTGCAGGGAGTAAATAAAGAACTTCCACTGGAGCGGATCGTTCAATGGGCACTGGAAATATGTGAAGTCCTTGAATATCTTCATTCCCAGGAACCACCGGTTGTATATAGAGACCTGAAACCTTCGAATATCATGGTTACACCCGACGGTAACGTCAAACTTATTGATTTCGGGATTGCAAGACTTTTTATCTCACAACTAAAAGCTACAATGGTGGGAACTCAGGGGTATGCACCGCCGGAGCAATACAGGGGTGAAGCTGAGCCCCGCTCGGATTTGTATGCTCTGGGAGCGACCTTGCATCATCTTCTTACCGGCAAGGATCCCCAGTATGAAGCTCCGTTTCACTTTGAGCTGATTCGAAAGTTAAATCCATCGATACCGGTATCACTGGAGATGATAATCGATAAAGCTCTTCACCTGATTCCCGACGACAGGTTTCAGAGTGCCCAAAGTTTCAAAGCCGCTCTTACCAGTATGATTGTACAGGATGAGCACTTTTCAGATTTACATAAGGAAATAAAAAGTATAGAGCAGGAAATTTCAACGCTCAGACAGAGAAAAACCAGGATACTTGATTCAAATATAAGAAAAGCTATATCCGGGGAAGAGATGAAAAAAATGGATGTCCCCTCACCTGAAAAACGGAGGGAGTGGAATCTCTTCAGGGGTAATATCCGGAGAACCGGACTCTCCATTGTTCCGACACATATCAAAGGCAATATGAAATGGCAGATAGAAATAGGGCGAAAGGTTACCGCCTCACCGGTTGTCGATGAAAATAAAAATATCTATATCGGAACTTATGAAAATAACTTTTACTCTCTTCAGGAAAACGGCGAAATCAGGTGGATTTTTAAAACAAGAGGGATAATTTCCGCAACCGCCGCCGTGGATAAAATGGGTAATGTCTATATCCCATGCGAGGATGGCAGCTTGTATGCCGTTGACTCAATGGGAGTGGAAAAATGGAGGTTCACCACAAGGAACAGCCTCAAGGCATCTCCCCTTCTTCTCCATGATAGGCTTTTTATTGGAAGTCTTGACGGGAATCTCTATTGTATAGGTCTTGACGGTAAACATATATGGCATTTCAACTCCGAGTCACCCATCTCATCATCGGCGGTTCTATCTTACGACGGCACAATAGTATTCGGCAATCACGGGGGAATGGTCTATGCCATCAAGCCTGACGGCGAAATGAGATGGAAAGAGAAATTACCCAGGATGGTATCCGCAACGCCGGCTATTTCCCCGGAGGGACAAATATACATAGGCTGTGAAGACGGGTATCTTTATTCGTTAAACCTGTTTGGCAAAATTTTATGGAAATTCAAAACAGGAGGCTGGATCAGATCTTCCGTTGCAATTGGAAAAGATGCTACAATATATGTAGGCTCCAGCGATCACTACCTGTATGCCGTTAACAGGGAAGGTGTTGAAAAATGGAGATACGACTCAGAAGGAGTGATTATATCCTCCCCGGCTATATCGGATAAAGGTGGGATATATTTCGCCTCGGATGAAGGCATTCTTTTTGCAATACAACCCTGGGGAAAGGTGAAATGGTGGTTCAGTCTCGATGGGAAGGTATATTCATCTCCGGCACTGGGACCCGATGGAACTCTTTTCATAGGAACGGACGCGGGCTATGTATTTGCAATAAAATAGGTGAGGGGATTTTCATGAACAAGAAAAAAATAGGTTTAATTATTATCCTTGTATTTCTGGTGCTTATCTCGGTGGGGCTTCTTATATACTATAAAAATAATATTCGACAAACTGAAGTCGGAAATGCCCACATAAGCCCGGAGGGAGATGCGGTGGCATTTGAGAGAGTATTTAAAGACAGGAAGAATAAAAAAATAATTTACCTTGTGGGAATCTATGATATGAAAACAGGTAAGACGGAATATATTCTTCAACGAAAGCTCCCGGAGGTAGGAGAATATTTCTCTGTCCTGGGATTCGGCGATAATAGAAACGATTTGATATTAAGCAGGTCCGATTCTCTTGTTGCAAAGATTCCTGACCTTCAAAACAAGAAAGAGACAATAAGGTTGAAATGGGGAAGAAAAGGCGAGATAGGGGAGCGGAATGAAGATATTCCCGATTTTCTACGGAACCGGGATATAAAAGTGTCACTGAAAGATCATTATATAAACAAGCCTGCAAAACTGGTCAGCCTGGTGAAAAATAAAGAAGTGAAGGGTGACAATCTTCCCGATCGTATTAATTTTGGGAAATCCCTCAAAGTTGAATTCAAGGAAAAGCCATATTACCTGATATTAACGCAAAAGCCCGCGACGGGTGAGTTTATGAGCGAAACCTCTCTTTCCCCTATACCCATAACGGGTGAGAAAGTAAATATTATCATTGATGTACTGGGAGCTAATCCTGCGGTCTTCTACTATAACCCGGAAGAAAAGCTTGTTGTCCGACTTTTCGATTATAATGATCCCCTGGAGAATTTGATTTACAATATGTGTGTTATTCCGGGAAAAGAAGCTGTACTTTTTACCTGTGATAATAAGGCGACATTGGTCAATTTATCTTCTCCTCCCAAAATCATAAAAGAATTCCCTCTTAAAAAAGGCGTTCCCGGAAAAAATCTTACCGGTGCATATCCCTTCCTGAAGAAATCCTCCGTTTCAAGTAAAAAAGGAGATAAAATTTATTTGATAGACGGCAAAAAGATAATCGGTTACAATCTTGAGAATGATAATGAGAGTATAGTTCACGAGGTCAAGGATGGAATTCTGCATAACATAGATCTTTCACGGGATGGCGGTGTGCTGGTGCTGGAGTGGCATGACAACAAGAAGAATCATATTTGTTACCTGGATCTCTCATCAGGTCAATTTAAACCCATAATTGAAGATGAGGCAAGCTTCATCAACCCCGCATCTATCCCGGAATGAGAAAGGGTATCATCTTCCCAATATAATAACATTTTCTGTAACCATTCAGACCGCTCACTGTGTAGGAGAGCCTTCCAGGCTCGATTTTCGTAGCAAGATGCCACTCCTGCAAAGGTGGAGTTGAACATTTACACAAAAAATGCAGGTAAATTGGCAGACCTGAAGGTCTGAGCTACATTGTTGTGTTTGAAATCATACACTCTTCTTGAAATAATAATCCACAGAATGTATAATCAATATTGATGAGAAAAAGTGGAAAAATCATATTAATACTGATATTATTGATTCTCTTGTTATTGGCATTTTTCTTGTTCAGGTATTTTAAATCCCATCGTAATATAAATATAAAACCAATCACCGGGACTGCGACACCCACCCCATCACCCGATGGCACGGAGATCCTGCACCCCACACATGGATGGAAAGATCCCGTGGAAAAACACTATGATAAGGATAAATTCATAGCAAACGCAAGGAGAAAATACCTGCAAAGGGATGTTTGGGACATTGAAAGCGGTGACTGGGACTTTATAAAAGAGGAAAAGGCAATACGAAAAGCCCTGGAGGATGACGCCGACAACGAGGAGATACTCTATCTCCTTGCATATAACCAGTTCGACAGGGAGAAATATGACGAGGCTATAGAGATATTCAGGAAGATACTGGACAATAATCCCGATGCGGAAAGGGCGACCGAGGGACTCACATATGCATATTTCAAGAAGGAGCATTACGAGACATCCAGGAAAATGGCGGAAAAATCCCTCGAAAAATATCCCAAAAACGCCAGGCTAATGCATATACTTGCCGGAAGCTACCTGTTCGGCGAGAGAAACCCGGGGATGGCGGTGGAGATATACAAGAAGGCAGTAGCAACCGATCCCGATGACGAGCGATTATGGCTTGGCCTTGGTGAGAGTTACCTGGAAATGAAGAATAAAAAGGAAAGCGATAAAGGGATTGAAATCCTGAGAAGATGTATAAAGCGATTCCCGAAATACCATATTGCATACATTGTCCTTGCCGAGGAATATTATATAAAGGGTGAGTATCAAAAAGCGGTGGATCTGCTGGAAAAATCAATCGAGCTTGATCCCGTATATTACCGCGCATACTCGATAATCGGCGATATGCTTGTTACCCTTGGGAGCTACAATAAAGCGGAGAAGTATTACAGAAGAACGCTGAAAACAAACCCCAGGTATGAGGCGCTTATATATGTGAAAATGGGAAAATTATACCGCCTTCTGGGAGATGATGACAAGTCCGGGGAATACTTCAGGGAAGCCGTCAACGTGCATAAAGACAACCCGGAGATGAATCAGGAGAAAGCAATGGGATACCTGGGACTCTCCCGGATTGCATCGGACGGAAAGCAATTCAATAAAGCAAGGGAATACATAAACAAAGCTTTCGGCGATTTCCCACCGTATGAATACAACAACTATTACCTTGCCCTGTGGTATGCGGATAAAGGTGATTTTAAAAAGGCAATGGGCGAAATGAGGAAATGTCTCCGCGAGAGCGACACGGAAGAGTCCATGGAGCAATACGAAATTGATTATGGGATTGCCCGGATATATGCGGCGGAGGGCAAATTCGACAAAGCCATGGAGTACCTGGAAAAATCAGTGAAAAATGAGAACAATTACCGCAAGGTGGAGATACTGAACAGGTCGGGCAAGGACGGCTATATGGCGAAGCTGAGGGATACCGGTGAATATAGAAAATTTGAGAAAAAGATGAATAAGGTTAAACAGAAACTCCCTCAGCTTCAAATAAGCGATGATCTTTTATATTGATAATTTGTTACTGTTCAGCCCCTATGTTTTTTTACCATAGAGAGCACAGAGATAAATCGATGAATTCTCTGTGCCGCTGAACCCTGGCCGCCTGCACCGAACTTGTTTCAGGGTCGCCAAGGCAGGCTCGTTTCAGTGTCCTCAGTGGTTGCTATAGAAATAAACCTCTCAATGCCGTCAATTTATTTCTCCACTGCTCAAATCCTTATGTTTGCA
>JAIORV010000011.1 GCA_021107945.1 Vulcanimicrobiota bacterium
TAACCCTTAGCAAACCTTCAGCTGCATGCGTTTACAATCTTACCGTGAATTGCTGCCGCAGCTTCTTTAGTTCGGGGTTCTTTTCGATCTCTTTTAATACCCAGGCAAATTTCTGCTGGGTAGTTATGATTATGGGCTTTCGTTCATTTAGGAAGCGTGGCAAGTCAGCGGATTTCCGTGCTAGACCAACAACGTTTTTGAGGTGCGTGAAGTTCTCGATCTCGTCCTTGATGTTCGTGTCGAGCGACTTGCGGTCGGTGAGGATGAAAACCTGGTTTACCAGCTTCTCGTTGGTGCCGGGCTTATATAGGCTGTGCAGGCGGTCTGCCAGCCAGCAGATGGTAAGTGTCTTGCCACTGCCGGCGGAATGGCTGATGAGATATTTGTGACCGATGTCGCTCTTCGCTATGAACTGTGCTGAGATGTCATCCGCTACTTTGTGCACCGTACGGCTCTGGTGGTAGCGGGGGAACAAGGTGAAAGCCGGGCGTTCCGGCTTGTCGTCCTCTGCCTCCCGCCTGGGCACCCGGACGAGGAAGAATGAGAGTGCTTCGAGTAACTGCTCTTTTGCCAGAACCTCGCGATAAAGGAACTCAACCGGGTATTCAGATGCCGTCTGCGGCGTATTCGTCAGACCCGTGTTGTGCCAGCGGAAGTTTTGTTCACGGCGCGGGTCAGTGGCTGCCATTATGTCGCTGGTGTCTGCGGCGAGATAGAGGAAAGGATGCTGGAAAATCTTGTGTGTGTGGTCACGGGTAACGAACTGTTCAACGGCGTCATGAACGGTCTGGTTCTTCTCGTGTTTTAATTCCAGTGCCACTATGGGCAGGCCGTTGAGGAAGAAAACGAAATCAATCTCCTGGTTGGTCTTGCTGAAGTAGAAATGTGGGCGAAAGGTGATGCGGTTGTCGCCGTATTTGCTGGTGGATGCACTTTCATCGGAGCGGGGCTTCGGGTAGAAAAGTCGAAATTCCAACCCGCGTACTTTTAACCCGTGGCGCAGGAGCATCCAAAGCGGCGTGTGCGCGAGTTCTTTACGAAGAGCCTTGAATACCTCGTCCCGCGCGTCCGTTCCGTAGTCGTCTGCGAGTTTTTTGAGCGTGTCATTTTGTGTGGCTTTGAGGAATGCCCAGAGGTGGTCTTCGGCTATGAAATGTTCGGTGTCCGTGATGTCGGTCTGTTCGAGCACACCATATTTGTGCTCGCGGACGAGAAAGTCAGCGATATGCTGCTGAAATTTTAGTTCTGGAGCTTTCTTCGGCATGATCAAAACCTCTTATATCTTTATTCCTCGTCACCTTTCAACTTTTTCTGTCTCCTGGCATCCAGTTGCTTGAAGTTATCGCCGGATATCACTGGTTTGCCAGTTTGTGTCTCAATGTCCTTACGTGTTCTGCCTGCAACTGCGCCGCCGTCATGAGCATCTTTCTTCAATGGGTCAAATCCCTGTGAATCTCGGTCACGATGCAGCTCGGTGGTGGTTGCCTCACCCAGCATGGTCAGGATCAACTCGATGTCGGTCATGTGGTCGCGCAGGTTTTCCCGTTCCAACCCCTTGACTTGCTTGTATTCCTTAACTTTCAGGTCAAAGGCGCCATGCATAATCTCGTTGGTCAGGATGGCATATTCAAGGGTAGTCCTGGCGCCACGGTTCTTCCATTCGTCTGTCAGGTCCTGCCGGACTGCGATGCCACGCAGACGTTTGTCGATCCATGCTTTGGGATAGCCTTTTTTTTCGTAGAGTTCCTGCATCCTGGCCATGGCCAGTTCGGGATTTTCAATCTCGTCAATGCGCTCTTTGCCCACTCGTGCCAGCCAGCGCTTGAGCGGTTCCACCCTGGGCGACGGGATGGACTGGATGATGCGGAAAAGCCCTTCGGTATTGGCGCAGTTGAGCTTCTGCTTGCCGCCGGAGGTCTGGATGGAAAGGGGGGTGGCAATTTGCCCCCACCCTTTGGAAAGCTCTGGATCGCGGCGACGCATATCCTTTATATAGCCCTGCGGATTAACCGAATCGGTCAGGACGGCGACAACATCCGCGATGACAAAACACCATTCATTATTGTGAATGGTACGGCGGATTTCGTGTTTCTGGAAAAGTGCAATGCTGTTTTCAGTATTGCTGTCGGATTCATTCATAACAATACCTCTGCGCTCATGGCTTACGCCTCATGTCGGTGTCCACACTAAAAGTCCTATGTTCCGTTTTCTGAGCCATTTTCAACCGTACGAATTTTTCGTACGGTTCAATATCCAGTTGTCCGATTTTTTCGGACACCTCAACGATCATTTCGCTCCCCTCCCCATGTGCGCCTGCGCCACATCCGCTTCGGTAATCCGCCGCTGGCCTGTGACGCATTCGTGGATGAGCGACTTGCGGTATGCGGTGAGGGTGGCGATTTGGACTTCTATCTGTGCGAATAGAGAGCGGAACTTTCTGTCCTTGGCTGTGATAAAGGAAATGATCTCAAGCTGTTTTGGTAGTGGTGGAACAAACAAGCGAGTTTCTTTCAAAAACCGTGATGATACGCGCTTCTGTCCTGCTGCTCCCGACATATTCTCGGCGGCATACGCACGGAATACGGGATTGTAAGTGTAGTAGTAGAGAAACGTCCCATTTATTGCATGGGCAGGGCGTAATACATGAAACTCCGTGCTTCCAAATGCGTAGCATGATGGCAGGTTTTCAACGAACGCTCCTTTTCCATTTTCCATACAAGGCGTGATTTTTGCGAAGAGGACATCACCTGTTTCAAATACTGTAAGACCGCCGCTCACATCCTCAAAGGTTTGCAACGAGGTTGTGTCCATTGTGCCAGCTTCAGAAAGAAGCTCCATTGGCACAATTGTACATACCTCATCATTAGTCGGAGACCTTCCAGAATAGCTGGGAGATAACTCCGCCAAGTTCTTAATCCGGCTTGGTGTCCAGTGAGCAGGAACTTCGGAAAGCCAATCCAAATCGGCAGGCTTCATCTTTGCGTCAGCATTCAAACCTCGCGTCACCGCTGCGTGAATTGTGGATTTACGAAGGGCATTGAGTGTCTCAAGCTGGCGGTGTTTGGCTGCCACTGCCGCATCAATCGCAGCACAACTCGCATCCAGGTACGCAGCGATGCGTTGCTGCTCAGGGAGCGGCGGGAGGGGGATGCGTGCCGCTCTGAATGCATATTGGGAAAGTCCAAAGCGTGTTACTCCGACGGCCTTTGCTTCATATTGAGCACGAAATGTTTTGGAAGAATGAAGCCACGTAAGAAATGGACCGCTGACCGATAAAAAACGAGGGCGGATAAGTGCGAGATGGTATCCGCAAAGAACTCCGGGCAAGTCTTCAGTTACCAATGCTGCAATGGCAATATCGTCAGACGCTTCGGAATCTTTTGTTGCGAGAAGATCACCGGGCTGAATCTGGAACTTTTTAATCTCTCGCGGCTCTGCGGACGCTTCCATGAAATCGAGCCCACCCGTTATACGTTCGTTTTTGTAAACATCCACGTAATTACAGAGCCGTACCGGCAATTCGCCTTCTATCGTATGTTTGTCCACGTTGCTGAAGAGGACGTCAGCGACGGCATCAAGTCGAGTTACCTGCCAGTCAGGGGGCAAAGCTTCTGTCCATGGAGCAAGTGCTTTTGTCTCTTCGATGAATGTCATCGAGACAGCCCCTCCAGCATCTTCTCCGCCTCCTTCTCCAATCGCCAGAACTCCGCCAGCAGCTCTTTCGCAGGTGTCGGTGGCTCATATCGGTAGAAGTATTTATTCGGCAAAATCTCATAACCTAGCTGCGGGCTGTCTTCCCAACTGATGATGGGTTTGGCAATCTCCCGTTTCAAGAAAACCTCGATATCCTCACCGTGCGGGATGTATTCGTCGTCCTGCACGTAGTGCCGGTGAGTCCACTCAACCGAGAGGATCTCTGACCGATCCACCTGAGCCACTTTTAGCTTCTTCGCAGCACTGTCTTTCGGTTTGAGGACAAACTCCAATATCTTCTCTTTGTCATCCTCCTTCACGCGCACGCGGAAGGTGATATCACTGTTGTAGAATTTCATTTACTTGGCGAGATTGGCGGCGGTGAACTTCCTCTCGTAAGGCTCGGTTATTATAGCGGGCTGGTCGTGCTCATCGGTCTGCCAGAACACCACCTTGACCTTATGGTAAGCAAAATCGGTAGTGTGGAACAATTTCACCTGCTCGTCTGCGTAACCCTTTGCCCACCCCTCGCGATAGCACTGCTCGATCCATTGACGGTGGGCTTCAGTGATACGATTGCGTTTATTACCAAAAGATTTCGGCTCTTTCTCGAACTGCTGGCGGGCATCAATGAGCATCACCCTGCCGCTATGGTCGGCGGGCTTCTCGTTTTGCAGCAGCCAGATGTAGGTGAAGATGTCGGTGTTGTAAAAAAGCTGGTCGGGCAGCATAACGATGGCATCTAGCCAGTCGTTCTCCAGGATCCAGCGGCGGATCTTGCTCTCGCCAGAGCCACAGTTGCCGTTGGAGAGAGGCGAGCCGTTGAAAATGATGGCGATGCGGCTGCCGCCCTTCTCTGGCGGCTGCATCTTTGCAAGCATGGTTTGGAGGAAGAGCAGTGCACCGTCATTCACGCGAGGCATGCCAGCCTGGTAGCGTGTCTTCTGCAGCTTCCGTGCTTCCTTCTCGTAGCCATCCTTGCCGCCCCAGGTGACACCGAAGGGCGGATTGCTGAGCATATGGTTGAAGCGGTATTTCGTCTCTGGAAACTGGTCTCCAGGCTCTTTGCTGTCCGGGTCGTGAGGAATGAGCGAGTTGCCAAGCAGCACCGTCGCCTGTTTGTCATTTTTAATAAGGAAGTCAGCCTGACAGATTGCGTAGTTTGTCCGCGATATCTCCTCGCAGTGAAGCGTCAGGAACTTCTCAACACGCTCCTTTTCCGCTGGCGTGAAGGCGCGGTCGAGCATGTGTTCTTTGGCAACGGATACCATGCCGCCTGTGCCGCCAGCGGGGTCGTAGATGGAGAAATGCCGGTCCGGGACCGGTATCTCCAGCAGCTCGACCATGAGGCGGATGACCTCGCGTGGAGTGAAGTGTTCTCCTGCCTCCTCGCCGCTTTGTTCTGAAAAGCGCCGGAGCAGTTCCTCGTAGATGTAGCCCATCTCAAGACCTGAGAGTTTATCCGGGCCAAGTTCCATTTCCTTGTATTGGTTCAGGATCGGGGCGAGTCGGTTGTTCTTAACCATCAGGCTGATGGTGGCGCGGTAGTTGAAGTGCTCGATGATATCATCGACGTTTTTGGAGAAGCCGTTGATGTAGGCGCGGAAGTTTTCTTCCAGAAGCATGTGATCTTCTTCATAGACCTTGCGGAGCGTCCAGTCGGTCTTGTTCGAGAACGGCGACTGCTGAGGATTCATTTCGAGTTCCTTAACCAGCTTGGCAAGTTCTTTCTCGGTGAGCTTGGGCCGTTTGGCCAGCACTTCGGCGCTCCTTTTCTCGCGCCATGCGAGCAATACACATTCCAGCCGCCGGATGACGATGATCGGCAAGATGACGCTCTGGTATTCGTAAGCCTTGAACTTGCCGCGCAGTCGTTCTGCGGATTTCCAGATGTCAGTTGCCAGATTGTCGAGTTTTGTTTTGTTGAGAGAAAGAGCCATTTTGTGATGCAACATCCTTTATTTATATATCGTTATTTAATTATGAAACAAAGTATATACCCTTTGTAATAGATTAAAAGCTTTTCATAATTTCTGCCTGTTTAGTTTTAGCCAATTCAACAAGTATTTAGAAAGCACGGGTGGCCACAAAGTGCTGTGCAGAGTCCCCAATATAGATACCCATAAAGGTAATAGATGCCGATTCAAAATCCGGTTTCAATGATGAGATCGAGTTGAGTGTTGGAAATCGGAGTCGTGTTGTTGTTTTGTGAGTGTTTGGATGTATATTGCCGGATTAGATGAGAAATCGAGAGAGTGAGATATTGTACAGGTCTTGGACTTAAATCCGAGGTATAGTGACTGCGGAATAGAGATTTATGCTCGGATGAGAGGCGAACTACTCTTTAAATTTTATTACAATAGTTCAGCGAACAAGATTATTATTGAATAATAACACGTAAATAAAATGTAAAAGGTAATTTTTTGGTTTATCTTAAATGTTTATTCTTATTCTTGAAATCATACATTGTTACCAAATATGTGCTCAGAAAAATAAAAACACCATATTTTTATATTAACAGTTTATTAACTTTTTATATGCACGAAAAATTTTACCCACTTGATTTCAAACCTTCAAGAGAACGTGGACATTATTATTTACTATATGCAGAAGTCTATAAAAATACTGTTAAAATCTTGTTAGATAATTTATTGGCACAAAAAGGATATGAATTTCAAGTTTTAAAAGAACGGCTGAACGATTCACACGGATTCGACCATGAAACTTTGCCACTACTCTTTAATTTTAGACATTATGTTGAGCTGCAATTAACCGGATTAATTTTATATGGTTCAATTATCTCACCAGAATTAGATGATGGATCAAATAAATTTTTAGAACAGGCTAGAAAAAATCATAGTATAACAAATTTATTTAACAAATGTAGACAATTTAAGATTCACATAGGAAATTGGGACAAGAATCTTATATATTTCATTTTAACGTTGGACAAATTTGATCTCAAATCGGATCGTTTTAGGTACCCTGAAAATCGAAAAGGGGTTCAATTTTTTACTTCAGAGGATACAAAATATATTGAACATAAGGCTTTTTATCTAAATCTCGAACGTGCATCGTATCTACATGAGAATATAATAAAAGTAATTGATACTCTAGAAAGTTTAGAAACATATTTTGATTTAGCAATAGATGATTATTATGAAAGTCTTGGATATAGAGATGAATAAATACTCACAGGATCCGTTACATTTTGTATGGGATATACCGTGACTTCGTGAATCGCTGGTCTATGCCCGAGGTCGAGATTGTTGTATAAATGATGTGGTTTTGTAAGGTGGAACTTCATATAAGAACACCCTCAAAGGTAGACTTACAAGTAAGATAAAAACAGAAAAATTCACAAAGATGCAAGATAGAAGCAGCAGTATAAAAGTGATAAAATGACCCTGAATGAACTACTCACCACATCAACCCCAAGGCAGCTTGCTGCAATACAACACACCCATGGACCACTATTAATACTGGCAGGCGCGGGCACAGGCAAGACCACCACCATTACTACAAAGATAGCCTACATGGTGAAA
>JAIORV010000065.1 GCA_021107945.1 Vulcanimicrobiota bacterium
AACTCAATAATACCCTGAATTTCTTGTTCACAAGATTACCCTCCTGAATTATTTTAATGATTAGTAACTGTTAAATTTATACCCATTTTCACAGGTTATCCTCTGCGGCCTCCGCGATCCCTGCGTTGAAAAAACACTTATTCGATATCCTCACCTTCAGCCTCTGTCCTCAGGCTTCCGTCATCGTTCATCACAGCCTCCTTTAGAGTAAAATAGAACTCGCTTCCTTCGCCTTCAGTGCTTTTTGCCCATGTCTTCATTTCATGACCCTCCATAATTTTTTTAACAATATAGAGTCCCAGCCCCAGACTGGTTGAAGGCGATTCCTTTCCCGGTATCTGTTTGAATTTATTAAAAATCAGGGGCAGTTGTTCCGGTGGAATTCCGGATCCGTTATCACTTATGCATATTTCAATCATGTCCCTTGTATCTCTTGCCTTTATTTCAACTTTCCCTCCGTCGGGCAGATGATCTATTGCATTGCTGATTATATTGGAAAATACCTGTCCGATTTTCGTCCTGTCTGCAAAAACCATATTGCAATATTCAGGAATAGATATTATCAGGTTAATTGATTTCTCGCTTATTATCGGGTGTAGTTGCCCCTGGACTTCTGATATCAGTTCTTTAAGATCAAATTTTTCCTGGTAATAATAGACCTTACCCTCGTCATATTTTACAGAATCAAGCATATTTCTTACCATGTTCAGGAGATGAGTGCACGAAGTTTCTATCGAATGGACGAATTGCTCCTGCTTATTATTCAACCGTCCTGTTTTAACTTTTTTAAGAAGAGATGTATATCCCTTGATAGCCGCCAGCGGAATTTTCAGATCGTGTGTGACAAGAGAGAAAAACTCTCTCTGTTCTCTTGTCTTATTATCAACCTCCTGCTCAAGGGAATCATTCAACTTGCGATATTGCTCATTCAGCAACTCAAGCTTTTTGCTTTTTTGCTCCAGTTCTTCCTTGTAAACTTTTAATTCCTGAGCCATACGGTTGAATGAATTTGCAATTATTCCCAGCTCGTTATTGGCGGGAAGTTCAAGCTCAACATGTGCATCGAAATCCCCCCGGGAGAGTTGATCCTGAGCCTGGAGCAGGTACTTCAGAGGTCGGTCAATTGCATTTTTGCTCCATACATATATGGCAATGAAAGCGGTTAAAATAAAAACAATGGAAAGCGAGAGGTTCCCTATGAAGAAAACCTTTGTTAATGCCGATGTTTTTTCAAGTTTGACGGAAATCCGGGCGATTCCAATCAATTCTCCTTTTCTGTCGATAGGGATGTAGTAATCTCCCACCAACATCCTTGTTTCCAAAACGCCATAGGATTCTATCTCCTCTCCCCGTCCGTCATAAAGATCAACCGCCCAGACTTTTATAACCGGTTCATTTGTTTTCACAACTTCTTTTAAAGCGGGCTTGTTGTCAATAAGCACATCCTTGTAAGGCAGTCTTGAATATATTAAGTTGTTGTGGGAGTCATAAATCTGAAAGTTTCGGAGAGATTCTATACTGGAAATATATTTTAAAAATTCATTGAATGCTTTTTTTCTCTTTAAAAACTCTTCAATTGAAGTAACATCTGCGGGTACAAAACGATCAAGGATTTTAAAAGTATTTTTCGCAGTTGTCTTGGACCTGTAAAGTGATAACCTGCGAACCTGATCATTTAAAATGGAAACATTGAAGTAGCCCATAGTCAGGACAACAACCGTGAAAAGGACAAATAAGAACCCCGCAATTTGATAGCGAAGACGCAAGCCCATCATAGGTCAGACACCGGCCTTGCCTGCATATTCACCGACAATTGCAACCTCCGCTCCGCAATAAGCACATTTATTACCTTCCTTCAAGTTCACGCTTGAAATATTGAAGCCTGTTCTCCTTATTACAACCTTGTGGCATTTCGGGCATAGTGTATTATCCCATGGATTATCCCATAAATTACCCACATAAACATAGTCAAGCTTCGCTGACGCTATTTCGTAAGCCATCTCTAATTTTTCAACCGGAGTTGCAGAAGCATCGAATTGGTAATCTGGATGGTAACGCGAGAAATGAATCGGCGTGTCTCTTCCCAACTCCCCAGATACAAAATCGACAAGCTTCCCAAGATCTTCCCGGGAGTCATTTTCCCCCGTAACTATGAGATTGGTAATTTCCACATGGCACTTTTCCCTTGCCATTTTTGCATATTCCAGGACAGGGGCAAGCTTTCCGCCGCATATTTTTTTATAAAAACCGTCCGACATGGACTTTATATCGATATTAGCGGCATCAATAAACGGAAGCAAATCCCTCAGAGGATCCCTCTCGAGGAAACCGTTTGTTACCAGAACATTTTTATATCCCTTTTTCTTTACCTCCCTGGCCGATTCCAGCACGAACTCATACCATATAGAGGGTTCATTATAAGTATATGCAATACCGATACTTCCCTTTTGTCCGTATTTTGCCGCCATCTGTCCCACCTGTGAAGGCGTCATCTCATTGCTCATACGCTTGAAATAATTATCAATCTTATCCGGGGGTAACTGACTGATTTCCCAGTTCTGGCAGAAAGTACATGATAAATTACATCCCAGCGTACCCAGGGAGAGAATATCATATCCCGGGTAAAAATTATACAGGGGTTTTTTTTCTATAGGATCCAGGTGCGCCGATGAAACCATCCCGTAATTCAGGCTCATAAGAGTGCCGTTCACATTCCGGCGAACTTGGCATAATCCGACTTTTCCCGGTTTTATTATACAATGATGTGGGCAAATGAAACACTGGACATTTTCATCTTTTTTTTCGTAATGACTTGCAGTTTTCATGGAAAGCTCCTCCTGTTTATTCACCGCAAAGACCACAAAGACCACAGAGTTTAGATGTTATATAAAATTCTTTTAATACCCTTTTTGAGCTTCTTAATCCTGAAACAAGTTCAGGGCAGACTATTGAAATTAATGACAAACAATCTATATTTTCTTTGCGTTCTTTGCTTCTTTGCGGTTTTATTAAAATTCCAATAAAGTCGAGTTCTTCAAATAAATACTTTTTCCATAAATATTTTACCCTCTTCTTTATTAGAACGGGCGAGAGCGATAATTATTCCGGACGAATCCGACAGAAAAATCAATTTTTCCTCATTGGATTCCTCCTTGCCTTTTTTCAATACTCCGGAAATGTGCTTAATACATATCGAACTACCGTTGCGAATTTTATCGAGACCCTCTTCATTGACAATAAGCACAGGCAGATTTAAAAGAACTTCATCGGGTGACAAAAGAACGTCCTCCAGCTTTTCCGACATGAAAGACTCACTTATTGCCTCAATTGAATGTGAATTCTCTATTCCAAAAGGCTCGCTATATGTCCTGACCAACTCGGCGACCGATGCGCCACACCCCAATTTCTCTCCAATATCCCGAGCTATACTTCTCACATATGTTCCACCGCTGACCTCCATATATACGGAAATATCAGGATGATTATACTCCGGAATATCGATAGAGAAAACATTGACAATCCTTGACTTTATATCAGGAACCTCGCCTTTTCTTACCAGATCATATGCTCTTTGTCCTTTGATTTTTATGGCGCTCACCGCCGGAGGAGTCTGTTCAATTTCACCCCTAAAATCCTCCAGGATATCCTGAATTTTCTTCATGGGAAAAACAGGCGGGTCGCAAGAAGAAATAATTTTTCCTTGCATATCATTCGTGTCTGTTACAATTCCAAGTTTTATTATGGTGCGATATTTTTTTCTGCCACCATTAACATAAGGAATGAGTTTCGTCGCCTTCCCCAGCGCCAGGGGAAGAACTCCACTTGCCCCCGGATCAAGCGTACCCAGATGCCCCATCTTTTTAATCCCCAGGATCCGTCGTAACTTTCGGATGCAATCAAAAGAAGTCATTCCCACGGGCTTATCCAGGTTAATAAAGGCAAGATCATTTCTTATTCTTTTTTGAGTCATTTTCTTCATCTTCAAAAATTCCAGGCTTCGTCAGGAAAAGATATGAAATAACACCCGAGTCGTCCACCCCCACATATACACCTCTTCGCCAGTAAGCAAGAATTCCGGGCTGTGAGTTTTCAGGTTCTCCCCAGGTTTGAAGTACAATTTTATGTTCCTGCCCGATTCTGAAAGGAACCTCTTTCATTTTGAATATTCTATTATTTTCTTCTACCAGTATTCCCTGAATCTCATTTGAAAGACTGTTTATGTCAAAAGAAAGCCCATAGCTGTAATAATCGAGCTTCACATAATCCTTGTTGACATCATCTTTCCCGCGCATTGCCCATATTTTATCGGGGGGACCCATTATTCCCCACAATATAGGCAGTTTATCCCCGGGTTTTATGAACGAGTTTCCTATAAGCACTCCCGATGAGGAATATTCTTCATCATCCACCTTTATATGTGACGCAGGCCCCTTGGGCTTCCTCGGCTTTTTATATTGTGCGAGGGAAACAGTGCCCATTAACCCGACAATAATTGCAAGAATAATTGTTATTTTGAGGTATTTCTTCAATTTAAATGCCTCCCTTTCAGGCGGTTATACATGTATTAGACAATAATTATTATTGCCCTTTCAGGTCGTTATATTTTCCCCCTATTTAATTAGCTTTCCAGTTTCTATTCTCTTGAACAGGAACTCCTGCAATTATTCCATGGGTTTTTTTATTCTGTCCATAGCAAAGACCACAAAGGGAAATTAGAAATAGAAATTTGTAAGTTGGATTCAACTTCCAATGTCTTTTTGTGTTCTTTGCAGGTTTGCGGTGGGAAAAAACCAATTAACGGCCATCTATGATTTTTTTAGCCATTTTTACCGCCAGTATGTATGAATCAGCCCCGAAGCCTGATATTTGCCCCAGACATACCGGCGCGACAACAGAAGACTGCCGGAATGGCTCCCGTGAATATATATTTGAAAGATGAACCTCGATTGTGGGTACTCCCACACCGGAAACACAATCCCTTATCGCGTAGCTGTAATGTGTGAATGCGCCGGGATTGAGGATGATAACTTTCGCCTTGTTTGAGCATTCAATCATCCTGTCAATTATTGCTCCCTCGTGATTTGTCTGAAATATCTCCACAGACATTCCCAGCTTCTCCGAAATCTCCCTGATTTTCCTGTCAATCTCTTTCAAAGTTGAACGTCCATATATCTCCCGTTCCCTTTCCCCCAGGAGACTCAGGTTTACTCCATGAATAACAAGCAGATCAGACATTATTCCTCCTTTAAATTAACAAGACTGTTGTAAAACACGCAATCGTCAAAAATATCGACAACCTCCACAAGACCGATGCGGCGGGGCACAATATAACGGATTTTATCCATTTCCCTTTTTTTATCCATACGGACAAAATTAAGGATTTTATCAATATTAACTTTAGATATGCTTACAGGCAGACCGAATTTTTTCAGAAGCTTCAGCACACGATTCTCCAGGTTGTCATCCTCCAGCAAGCCCAGTGCTCCGGATACCCCGATGGAAGCCAGTATTCCCAATGCTATTGCCTGCCCGTGAGAGTAAGATTTATATCCGGATGCTGATTCTATCCCATGTCCGAGAGTATGTCCCAGGTTCAGTTTCATTCTCTCACCTGATTCATATACATCTCTGCTTACAATGTCAGATTTTACATTGACTGTATGACAGACAATTTTCTCCAGTTTATCATACGGTATTTCATCAAGCTTTGCAGGTATTTCTTCGAGTAAGTCCATAAGTTGGGGCGAACCGATAATTGCAGATTTAATCACCTCGGCAATGCCTGAAGAGAATTCACTTTCAGGGAGCGTATAAAGAACACGGGGATTAATTAAGACCATTTCAGGATGATGAAACGCTCCGAACAGATTCTTACCGGGCTGTAAATTAACACCCACTTTCCCACCGATTGACGCGTCCACCTGCGCAACGAGCGTTGTGGGAACCTGGATGTATTTTACACCTCTCATCACAGTGGCGGCGGCAAATCCTCCCGTGTCCCCTGTAACACCACCGCCAAACGCTATCAAAAGAGAATTCCTGTCTATTCCTTTTTCGATCAGACGGGTACACAGGGATACTACTTCATCTGGAGTTTTATGCTCCTCACCGTCACCCATGAGGACAGTATCGGGATCGAATCCCGCTTTTTTTAACCCGGAGAGAAGCTTTTCGCCATGAAGATCCATTACATTTTTGTTGCTAATAATAAATATGGATGAAGGTGAGATGGGTTTTATCGCATCCCCGATGTGAGCATAGGCATTTTCATCTATATGGACGGGATATTCAATTTTATATGTCCCGCATTCCAGCTTCAGTGATTTCATAATTAAACCTAACTTATCACGATATATTGCTTATGAAGCTTGTCAAGAATTTTCCTGTATGTCTTGAGTGTATCAATAATTTTTTTTGCCACTTCCTGCGGCGTAAGGTTTGTTGTATTAACACGAATTGAGAACTTCGAATAAACTTCTTTTCTTTCATCCAGGAGTTTTTCCACTTTCTCCGCCACCGCTGCTTTATCGCCCTTTAAAAGCGGACGTTTCTCGGTACGTTTCAGGCGTTTGATAAGCTGCTCTTTCTCGGTGAAAAGACAGATTACAAGTCCCGTTTTAAAGAAAAGCTCTCTTATTTCTTTGTTTAGAAAAGTCCCTCCGCCGGTTGCCACAACTCTACCGGTTTGCCCGGAAAGATCAACGGCAACTTCCATCTCCAAATTGCGAAAATATTCCTCACCATGTTTTTCAAATATCCTGGATACGGGCATATCTTCACGTTTTTCGATCAAGGCGTCTATATCGACAAACTTTTTCCCCAGGAAACGTGCAAGCTCCCTGCCTATTGTGCTCTTGCCGGTTCCCATAAAACCCGTGAGATATATGTTACGTTTAATCTTCAAATCGATACGAAACCCCTTATGTAATGTGTCACTCTGAACAATTTACCTTCACTACAGAATACATGAAGTCCTCTATTTTATAAAAAAAATTGACTATGCGGTTAGCTCCGTATAGGTTACCGTGAAAGTTCTAACGCAAGCGG
>JAIORV010000034.1 GCA_021107945.1 Vulcanimicrobiota bacterium
TGGCGGTGGGCTCTGAATAGTAATACATATTTTTGACAGGAAACATGTGCACCCAAACTATTCACCGCAGAGTTCGCGGAGAACGCTGAAACAAGTTCCCTGAAATGAATTCAGGGCTGGCAGTGCAGGCGTAAAGAGAATTGTTTTGAACCTTTGTGGTCTTTGCGGTTAAAAAAATGTCATCAATAACTGGAAATAGCTCATTGCATGAAGATGAGTTTCGTTATATAATTAAATGTGACTATTCACCTGAAAGATAACTCAAATCAAGGAGAGATATTGAGATGAGAAAATCAAAATTTTACAGGAAAATTACATCAATGGCGATGGTATTCGCTTTTCTTCTTCTTCTCGTTTCCCCGGCATTTGCCGTATCCGTAGAGAGAGAGGTTGAAATCGGCAGATCCGGCGGACTGAAGATGGAAAAAAAGTACGGTGTCGCAAAAGATAGAAGATACGCTCACCGCATAAACCTGGTGGGACAGAGGATTGCCGCAATATCTCCCCGCAAGGACATAAAATACCATTTTAAGGTGCTGAACACAAAAAAATTCAACGCATTGGCATTTCCCGGCGGTTACATATATGCGACAAGAGGACTGATGGATTACCTCAACGACGGTGAATTGGCATTTGTACTTGGGCATGAAACAGCTCATATCGTCCACAGGCACTCAATGTCCAGAGCGGAAAAGCAGATCTTGACCACTCTGGGAATATTCGCACTTGCCGCTGTCTTTAACAAAGGAAAAATAAACCAGGGAACCGCAAATACCGCCCTTATTCTCTCATACGTAATGAGTAATCAGTATAGTCAGGCCGACGAGCGTACCGCAGACTCCGACGGTGTCAAATTCATGGCAAAAGCGGGCTATAATCCGAAATACGCGGTATCGGCGATGAAAAAGTTAAAGAAAAAAGGTGGTGGAAACCTGGGACCCCTGAATACTTTCCTGGGAAGCCATCCTCTACCGAGCAATCGTATTGCCGCAGTCGAGAGAATTGGAAAAGAGACTGCATTCAAGTCTTCTCTTGATAACCCGCCGATACTTGCCGGCAAGGACTATGACAAAAAGGGTGGTTCCAATACCCCCCATTCCGCTTCCGGCGAAAAGTACAACCCCGACAAGCGAATAAAAATTGCATCGGCCGGCAAGTCTTCTTTCAGCGGCAAAGAGGTTGTCATAAAACCTGAAAATACAGTACATTCGCTTGATAGTGTGGATTACAGGAATCTGAAAGCAAAACAACTACAGGAAGGATCATCACTTTTGTCATGGGAACGTGAAATTAAGAAAAGCTTGGAGTTTGTGAAACCCGGGATTTCATTCACAAAAGATCTTGGCCGGGAAGCAATAAAACTTACATCAAGAAAAACTCAACCTGTGATTTCCGATGAGAGAATCATATGGGTTGAGCTTTTTAATGATACCCGTTCACCTGACAACTTCATGTCTGGTTTCCGTCGGAATGCATTACCTCTGATATTATCCCGCAGGTCTGATTTCACCCGGGGCGGTGTATCGGTCAAGAAGAACGGATCAGGCTATATTCATGTTGTTATTGTTTTGAAGTAGATATATTTGTGAAGCTGTCCTAAAACGTAGCTGAGATCTTCAGACCTCCTTGGCATGTGAAAATTGGGTTGTGCTGAAAACTATTCGAGTAATAAAGGAAAAACTATTTTTAGGATGTATATAATGATCAGGATGTTGCCCACGGCTGACTGAATGATTGTTTTTTTATGGGAGTATAAAAAAGCCTACTCACTTTTTAAAAAAATGCTATGTAATATTAGCCTGTATCAAGGGATGAATATTGACCTTGAAAGAAGGAAATTCAGTTTTTTATATCTAATTGAAGAAAAAGCTGTTGTTTCGGGAAGAATGAATTTGAAATACTATAACAGGCGGAAATCGTAATGTATTCGGTAAAATTGGAAATATTTGAAGGGCCGCTCGATCTTCTTTTTTATCTGGTAGATAAAAATCAACTGGATATAACAGAAATCTCCCTGGCATTGATATGTCGGGAATATGAGGATTATTTAATCAATCTTCGCAAGTTAAACCTGGAGGTTGAGTCTTCCTTTTTAACTGTCCTTGCCTCTCTTCTTGAAATAAAATCAAAAACACTCCTGCCGGATCCGCCGCAAGAAAATGAAGATGAGAATTATCAAAGACCGGAGCATGAACTTGTAATTCAATTGAGGGAATATCAACGTATCAAGTCTGCAACGAAGGAGCTGGAAGAAATTGCTGATAAAGCTATGTTGAGCTTCCCAAGGCCTGAGACCGGCCCCGTGGATGATGAGCCGGTGGTATTTACCTCACAGATTACAACTTTTGATCTCATGGATATGTATATTTGCATGATGAGAAGGATGAAGAAACAAGAAGAAACCGGCGTAATCGAAATGCAAGCCGAGAAGGTTTCTTTCCCATTGATATTCAGACGGATCACGAAGAAAATCAAGGCGAGGCTTTCCACGTCCCTGTTTGAGCTTTTTGAATCACCCCCGAACAGAATTCATTTTATTGCGACATTCCTCGTTCTCCTGGAGATGGCACGTCGTGGCAAAATATCACTTGTTCAGGATCAGGGCGATGAGATAATAACAATAATCAACAGAAGGAGAGCCAGGAGAGAGAAAAAATTGGAGATGGCTGTGTAAAATGTCGGATGAATTCATAGCCAAAAGGATAATAGAAGGAATCCTTTTTCTATCGGCCAATCCACTCACAATAAAGGACCTTTCCGATGTTACCGGTTTCAAGCCTTCACTTGTATCTTACTGCCTGAAGGAATTGGTTGAAGACTACGAAGCAAGGGGTATCCAGGTAAAGGCAATAGCCGGGGCATATCGGATGTTGACGAATCCGGACATCGCGCCGTATGTGGAGAAATTCTCAACATATACAAGGGGAGTCACCCTTTCCCGCGCCGCTCTTGAAACGCTTGCTGTAATAGCATATCGTCAGCCGATAACAAGGGGAGAGATTGAAGAAATCAGGGGAGTGAATGTCGATGGCATAATAAGCAAGCTGATTGACATGAGGCTTATTCGTATCGAGGGCCGCGCCATCAGACCGGGAAGACCGGTATTATTCGGGACATCGAATGATTTCCTGAAAACATTTGGACTCAATAGTCTCTCGAACTTACCCGATCCTGATAAAACAGAAAACAATCAAGAATCAAAGGAAGGTAGATTATGATTAAATCCATATTGGTGCCAATGGGCGATACAGAGCATTCAAGCTCAGCTCTTCAAGTTGCAATAGACCTCGCTAAAAAAGCGGATGCGGTAATAAGGGGTGTTTATGTAAAAGACCTCAGAAAAATCAAGCAGACACATATGGATGCCCTGCCATACCCGACAATTTCGCCGGATCTCAATCAGTCTATAATAGAGAAAGAGCTTGAGAGTGTCATTACTGAAATGGATGAAGAAGAAGATAAGGTTGCACAGGAGTTTTACAAGATAATGAAAGATTTTGACGGTGAATTTGAATTAACCGTTGAATTGGGGGATGTGGCCGAGGTCGTTCTTAAACATGAGAAGGCGGTAGATCTTATAGTAATGGGTAAATCAAGGAAGGCGAGCAATCCAAAAACCCCCGTGTTAGGTAGATCTTCCAGGGCTATTATACAGAAGTCATATCGCTCCGCCCTGGTAATAACAAAAGGAAAGAAACTCGGGAACCGGATACTACTTGCATACGGTGGAAGTCCCACGGCCGGTAAAGCACTTCGCGAAACCGCCACATTTGCAAAACTACTTGATGCCAAGGTCTATACAATATGTGTAATGGAAGATTATGAGACTGCCGAACCCCACCTCAATACTGTTGAGCAATACCTCAGACCTCATGGCGTGAAAGTCGAGAGAATTTGGAAAAAATCAAACATTGTTGAATCGATCATCGAGACGGTGAAAGAAAAAGAGATAGACTTCCTGGTTATGGGCGCATATGGTCATAATACCTGGAAAGAGCTTATATTCGGAAACAATACTGAGAAAGTGATAGAGAAGCTCAATATCCCTCTTCTTTTATGCAGCTAGTTCGCATATTTACCTGGCAAAGAATATCAACCCCGGTTTATATTGATATCATCTACCTCCTTCATGTTTTGAGAAGTACCATGTTGCCATTATCTTTGTTCCAGGTTATTATTATCTTGAAGTCATTGTTCTTGAGTAATCAATGAATATGAGATGAAGTATGAAATCAAGGACACCCTCAAAAAAAAATAGAAATAAGACCGGCGGTGTTTCATTACGCTGGATTCTTACCATTGTTGTAATTATTGCTGTTTTTGGATTCGAAGTGTATTTGTTTTCCAGGTATTCTTTATGGTTCAAAAAAGCGAATGCACAGGCTTCAAATAGGGTTAATGCTAATGTTGCCGATAATCGAGAATCTCCAACCAGGAAAGGCTCAAGCAATGGAGATATTAAAGCGGTCATCCCATCACCTCCGATGAGAGAATTTCATCCAACTCTACCCGATCCGGCGCCGGGGCAAGAATCGCATGGGAAGGCAGAAATCCCTCCTCCGGTTGCAACCTCAAAACCGATATCGGATAAAACTTCATCGTTATCTGCTTCACCGGAATTGTCCCGGGATGTTGTAAATCCTGCCGCATTAAAATTGATGGACAAAGTTTCTTCCCTTACCTTTTTAAGGGGGATAATCGAGCTGGAAAGCAGGCCAAACTACTTCCTTGCCCCCGGAAGGGAAAAAAAGATTCTGGAAATTTGTATAAATATCAAGAAAAACCGGGAGAATAAAGATATTAGAAATAAGTTGTTAAGTGAGGCCAGATACACATTTTTCGCTGGATTAAACGAAAAACAAATGAAATTCGTGGAAAGAAATATGAGAGATTGGGAAAATAATCCAGGGGATTACAGGGCTCCGGATGGTGAAGATCAACTTGAATTCATGCTTGATAAATGTATAAGGGTATTATCTCAGAAGGTGGATAAGAATCCTGTCAAATAAGGAATGAGGAAAAGGCATAAAGTAATAGGAGGCATAGTAGTTACTATGAGTCGCAGAATTGTTACGGTTGAAAATATGACGAAGGAGCAACATCGCAGGCTTGATAAAAAAGCAAACCTTGCGCTTACTATCTCAATTGTCATATTTCTCCTTGTGGCGGGAGGCCTTTATTTTAAATATTATAAGCTAAGAAGGAATGCATCGGGTAATGGTTCCGCCTCCTCTTCTTCCTTCGGGAATGACGGGAGTATGGCCGGGCATGTGGATATGGGAAAGGGAATAGACCAGAGGAAATTGGATGAGATGTTTCGTAATGGTGAATATGCTTCAGCCAGGAGCAAGCTGGAAGAAATATTAAAAAAAAGTGATAATAATTTCATGGCCGAAATGCAGTTGGGGCTGCTTTACTATTATTCGGGAGAGATAGATGAAAGTATCAAGCATCTGACAAAAGCACGGGAGTTGAATCCCGGCGATATTTTTTGCCTTAAAACACTGGGGCAGGTTTATAGAATATCAGATCCGGGAAAAGCAGTCACATTCTTCGAGAAAAATCTCCCGTTTCAGATGGATCGGAAAGACATGAGCATTGCCGCTGTCAGAGCATATCATGCAGCGGCGGTAAAAATAGCTAAAAATGAAAAAGAGAAAAAGGCATATCTTGAGAAAGCCGGTAAACTGCTCAAACAATGTGATGAATCTGCAGATCAGCATATTCCAAGGTCATATATTGACTTGCTCTGTGGAGAAAATGCATTTTTGAAGGGACGATACGAGTTAGCGCAAAAGAGATACTCTAAAATCCCCCTCGCCCAGAAAAATATAGGCAATATGATGGAAAAAATCAACGCTGCAACATCAAAAGGTGTAATATATATAATAAAAGGAAATCATTCGTCTGCATACGGTGACCTGGAAAAAGCGTTCTCATTACATAAAAATTGGAAAGAGTTAAAAGCAGAGAAAACAATACCCCGCGGGGAAGAACTTGCCCTTGTTATTCATACCCTTTTCGATAGGCCCGGGCTATATAAAAGGTTGCAAAACATGAAAACCGGGAAAGATATCTACAAGGATTCCAACATCAAGCCAATAGGTGAGAGTAAAAAACTGCGAGATTTGATATATATAATGGTGGAAAATGAAAAAAACAATCAATCTGAGGAAGCCTTGAAAAACGGCAGGCGCATTCTGAAGAACCTCGACCGACAGGACGGTTATTTCTATGATGTGGGGATTCTTCAACCTCTTTTCAGGGGATCGATCCTGATGTATATGGGCGATATCAGTCTTAAATCGGGAGATAAGAAATCTGCAATGAAATATTATAAACAAGCCGCCCGCGATTCCACCCTGAAGAAGATAGCATTAAAAAGGATAAATCGAAGCAAATAGAAGCTTGTACATAACCTCTATCCTCTATCCTCTATCCTCTATTTCGCCTGTTTTCAGAGAGATCATCCTGCCGGTTTTCCTGGAAGATTCTTCCTTCTTCTCTATTGATTTCTCGACTTTAAGCCCGGTTTCCATTTTCAGCATTTTTCCGTCGGGTTTTAGGAAGGGCTTCTTTTCGACTTCTTCTTCCATTATTTCATCTTTGATTTCATCAGCTTTTTCCAGGGGTAAATAAGAAGGAGCGCCTTCTTTTTTTACAATGGAATCGGGAGTTGTCACTTCCTCCTCAACACCTTTCTCTTCATCAATTCTACTCTCTTCCACCAATTCTACTTCCTCTATTTCTTCCGTATCGACCGCAACTTCTTCAATTTCCTCTTCAACCGACTCGACTTTTTCAATTGCTTCTTCCTGCGACACTTCTATAACTGTTGCAGTCTCATCGATCTCCTCTTTTTCTTCACCATCG
>JAIORV010000001.1 GCA_021107945.1 Vulcanimicrobiota bacterium
TACCTGCAAGGAGATCTGATAAAATTCTATTTTACAGTTGACATAAAATATCTGTTATTTATTACCCCGCATTTTTTCCAACTCCTTTTTCGATTCCTTTCCCACTTTTCCATCTGGATCAAACTTGATAGACATCATAAAATCTTTTCTGGCGGAATCAAAATCATTTTCTTTCTTATATGCAAATCCTCTTAAATAATAGGCTACCGGATCGCTTTTTTCAAGTTCCATGTATTTGTTAAAGCATTCGATTGCTTTTTTTGTTATCCCGATTTTCAGTAAAACATCTCCTTTATTCCTATGAGCTCTTCTTTCATCAGGATCGATTAATATTGCTTTATCAAAGTTCAATATAGCCTTTTCAGGATCTGACACTATTGCATAATATAGACCATACAAGGAATAAGCAGTGGCGTTGAAAGGATCCCTTTTTAGAGCAAGGTCAAGACATTCCCTTGCCTTACTATTATTTCGAATATTCAATAAATATATGCCAGCAAGATTGGTATATGGCCTCGGGTCATCTTTCTTAAATTTTGAGCCTCTTAGATTATCCTCGATTGCCTTTCTATATTCTTTTTGTCTATAGAAGATGCATGCTCTGCTTGTATAGTAATAGAAGTAAAAATCTTTCTCTTTGATTCTTCCGCAATTCTTTGACCTCTCCAAATCGTTAAGAGCCTTATTGAACTTCTTGAGTTCATAATAACAGACATTTCTAGTGTGATATGACTTACTATACTTTGGGTCGATTTCCAATGCCTTGTTGAGGTTCTTTAGCGCTTTATGAATGGAACCCGATTTTAAATATGATGTTCCCCTGTAATGATATGCGTCCACATATTGGGGATTCAGATGGATTGCCCTGGAAAAGTCTTTTATTGCAGGTTCATATTTTTTGTTATCGTAGTAGAATTTACCCCGTTTATAATAACTTGAGGCATTTTTTGGGGTTTTCTCAATTTCTTTGTCCAAATTTTTTAATTTCTTATTAAATTTTCTTGAGTCTCTTTTTCTTTTCTCAATTAGCTTCCTGCGAAATACCTCTAAATTATCATTTTTTTTATTATCCCGGTAATTTTCCATGATTCTGGGTGACTTATCTGTTTTCCCAATAGGCTTCATCGCAGGCTTTATTCTTCTTGAAAAATCACAGGAGCAAAAAAACAAGAATAACGCAATGAATAAACAGGCGAATAATAGTTTTAATTTTCGCATAAAATTAATCTCCATATTTTCACTTGAATTATTTTTTTCCAGATTTCTTCATCATTTGTGCTGAAACAACAGGTTTTTCCAAGAAAGAGACATCAATTTTGTCTTTTCTCCGACATTGGTATAGCTCCTCCAAAATAAATTTGGCTTAATGCTTATGGCAATATTCTACAAGTTATCACATATCCATGCTTTTCGATTTAACATTGTCAAGATGTTTACTAAAATAATCCCGTACTTCGCGTGCCATTCCGAATGAGCCTGTAACAAGTAACAAATCCCCGGGTTTTATTTTTTTTATTGCGTTTTTTATTGCACTTTCCAGGTTATCATAGACAATTTTCTCTCCCCTGAAACCATGAATCTTCTTAAAGATATCCTGAGTTCCAAAATAATTCTTTCTGTCAATCTGCGGTATGTGTAGGAATACTTTTTCACCGGGGAAATTGCGGGGGAAATCTTCCGGATGCTTGCTTTTCCCCACCGTGAAAATCATATGAAGATTTTTATATGGTAGTAATTGCAAAGTGCATTTCAGGTTCTCCCATCCCTCTCGATTATGTGCTCCGTCGAAAATGATCATGGGATTTCCTGAAAACACCTCCATCCTCCAGGGAAGCCGGGATTTTATTAGTCCCTCGGCAACTGCAGTATCGGGAATATTGAATCCGCTTTTTCTCATAATATCCAACGCTTCCAGGGCAAGAACCGCATTATTTCCCTGCTCATAGCCCACCATCGAAGTCAGGTATTTCCTGCCGTTATACACAAATTCCGTTCCCTTGTCATTTATTCCGGTTATTTCGGGGGGATGGACATTGATAAAATCCGATCCATTCTTCAGGCAAGCTTTCTTGAAAATATCAATAGCATCCTGGTTGGATTCCGCTGTTAAAAGTGGAGTATCGGGCTTTATCACCCCGGATTTTGCCCTCGCCGGACCTTCCGGATATTCACCCAGGACTCCTGTATGATCCCTGCCCACTTTTGTAATAATCGAAATATTACGTGGTACGATATTGGCCGGATCAAGCTTGCCTCCCATTCCCACCTCAAAAATTGATATGTCGGGAGTCCGTACCTCCGAGAAATAATAAAGGGCGCACGCAGTCGTTATATCGGCCAGCGTTGCCCTAATTTTTCTTTCCCGGTAAAAATCAATACAGAACCGAATTATTTCAGCAAATTGTGTTTCGTTAATATATTGCGAGTTAAACGATATGCGCTCACAGGGATCGTATATATGCGGCGATCTCAGGACTCCCACATCATAACCCGACAAGCGCAGAATATTCTCCGACATACATGCCAGGGAACCCTTGCCGTTAGTGCCTGCAACAACAATGTTATAACCGGGATATTTTAAATTATTTTCTTCAATAAAAAGCTTGATACGGGAAAGCCCCGGAATTTTGTGAAACCGGGGCAGTCCATGTAGAATTGTTTCGATATATAGCTTTGAAGTCAATTTTACAAACCGTTTTCTTTCACTTTTTAACCTTTATCTTGAGGACCCCCAATTGTTCATCCTCAATTTCAACCGGTGCGCCTGTCATTGGGCAGTCCCCTGCGGTATTCTTGGGAAACGCTATGACTTCTCTGATTGTGTTTTTCCCGCAAATTTCTGCGATGATTCTGTCAAGTCCCGGTGCAATCCCGCCATGTGGAGGCGCTCCATAATCAAAAGCTTCCAGCAAGAATCCAAACCGCTGATCCGCTTCCTCGGAGGAGATCCCGATTATCTCCAATATCTTTTTCTGGAGGTCCTTGCTATGAATCCTGATGCTTCCCGATGCCACCTCGTGTCCGTTCAATACCATGTCATATGCATCCGCCTTCACCTTCAGAGGGTCCGTATCTATCAGGTGCATGTCCTCTGTCTTTGGTGATGTGAAGGGATGATGTTCCGAGTCAATCCTGTTTTCCTCTTCGTTGAAGTGGAACATTGGGAAGTCGATAACAAACAGGAAATTGAATTTACTCTTGTCGATAAGGTCAAGCTGATTTCCCATTTCAAGTCGGAGCTTACCCAGTATCGGCAAAACAAAGTCCGCTTTTCCCGCAAGCAGGGCAATAAGATCGCCCTCTTTTGCATCGAAAGCTTCAATTATTTCTCTTTTTTGTTCATCGGTCGTCGCTTTTGCGAGGGGAGACTTGAAATTTCCACCCTCCTTGAGGGCGATTGGCAATATTCCATGTGCTCCGTATTTTTTCACGAATTCCGATAACTCATCTACCCGTTTGCGCGAATAGCCGGCGCAGGACGGTAATTTGATCCCCTTTATGACTCCGCCGCCTTCTATAACATTCCTGAAGACCTGGAAATCGGTTTTGGCGGCAATTTCAGTAACATCAACAATCTCCATACCAAACCTCGTGTCAGGCTTGTCGATTCCGTATCGATTCATAGCATCTTCCCATGAAAGCCTGGGGAACGGAGTTTCAAGATCGTGTCCCAGCACTGTTTTAAACATAAACTTCATCATTCTTTCCGCCAGTCCCAGGATGTCGTCCCGTTCAACAAATGACATTTCAATATCGATCTGTGTAAATTCCGGTTGTCTGTCTGCCCTTAGATCCTCATCCCTGAAACAACGGGCAATCTGAAAATATTTTTCCATTCCGCTGACCATCAATATCTGTTTGAAAAGCTGAGGAGACTGTGGAAGTGCATAAAATTTCCCGGCACTCATCCTGCTTGGCACGAGAAAATCTCTTGCCCCCTCGGGAGTTGCCCTTATAAGCATTGGCGTCTCGATTTCCAGAAAGTCTTCGTTATCCAGGAAATCACGTACCGCCTTGACAATTTTATGCCTTAAATACATATTTCTTAACATCTCAGGCCTTCTCAGGTCAAGGTACCTGTATTTCAACCTCAGTGACTCGTCAACTTTTATATCATCTTTTATAACGAAAGGCGGCGTCTTTGAAGTGTTTAGAATTTCCATTTCCCGAGCCGTAATTTCAATATCACCGGTTCCAAGGTTGGAATTTCTTGTGTCTCCGGGTCTCTTTCCGACAACACCCTTTATTGCAACAACATATTCACTTCTCAATTTTTCAGCCTGGGCGAAAAGTTCAGGATTTTCCGTCGGATTAAATACCACCTGTACAATTCCAAAACGGTCTCTGAGATCAACAAAAATCAATCCGCCAAGGTCTCTCCTTTTGTTAACCCAGCCGTTAATAATGACTTCATTTCCGACATCTTCAATTCTCAATTCCCCACATTTCTTTGTTCTCTTCAAAAAAGCTCGAGCTTTCATATTATATACACCCTTCCATTCAGGATTTTTGTTATTATAAATGATAAAGCAAATATTAGCAACTTATATTCAGAATTTTTGATACTGATATGCCCGATTTTTGTTTCTATGGCCTAATTATCTCAAAAGATTCACACCAAAATTTTCTTTTAGAACAATGTTTTTGTTTTAAGGATAATACTTTATCACATTAAGCATATAATTATTAATATGATGCTTTAAATCAGATTATATATCAACAATATTTTATGTTCACAAAACATTTTATACAATACTACCAATGAGAACCTCATTAATTGATGACCTATCAATTTAATATTGCAAATTGCTAAATATTAGAAGATATTAACATATAACTTATAAATATATTAATCGCACTTGACAAACATGTTTCGTTGGTATATCCTTGTTTATGCCAAATTTATTTGAAAGGGTGAAAAAGTTGGATTTGGTAAAAACAAACAAACATCAAGACTCACAATTTTATTATTATAAGAGTGATAATGTACCCGGTTTGTCACAGATTATCAAGCCCGAGATAGATAATATAAAAAAGACGAGAATCAAGCCAAAGCCACTTCCTCCAATGGGACGGCCTAAGATGAATATCGTTGATACACGCGCTAGGTCCAGAGTTATATAAATTATAGAACTTTTCATATGACCAATCGAACTCTACATTGAACAGTAACGTTATTTTTAACTCTGCAGGAGCTGGCAAAATCTGATGATATTTGTTTTCCTTTTGAATTACACGGCAATAAATCACACCCGCATTCCGACTTATTGCAATAAAACATATATTCTCTATGAAAGCCTGCCCTGTCTGCCCTGAATTTATTTCATCAGGGAACTCGTTTCAGGGTGTCCTCTGTGGTAAATGACAATGGGAAATGAGAGACGGGAAAAGGGGAATAGAGCAGACTTTGATGTTTATCGATACCCTCACTTCCAAACTCCATTTTCCTTATTTCCTCATTTCTTTAGAGGAAAATTCCTTATTTCCTGAACATCATGTATTCCTTATTTCCATCTTACAACCCCAGGTATCCTCTCACCATATTAATAACCATCTGAACAGCGGCTACCTTGTAATCCCCCCAGGGCAGAATAATATCGGCATATCGCTTGCTTTTCTCCACAAATTCCAGGTGCATGGGTCTGACCGTTGCCAGATACTGATGAATGACCGAGTCCATGCATCTACCCCTGTCTTTTATGTCGCGCTTCAACCGCCTGATGAATCTTATGTCGTCATCGGTATCCACATAAATCTTGAGATCCATAAGATCCCTCAATTCCTCCTCATCCAGAACAAGGATCCCTTCAATAATAAGCACACTTTTAGGCTCGACCCTTTTCGTCTCTTCCCTTCGCACATGGGTTTTGAAATCATAAATGGGCATATTGATTGCTTCACATTCCTTCAACATTTTCACATGCTTTGCCATATATTGTGCATCAATTGAATCAGGATGATCAAAATTCGTCTTCGCCCTCTCATCAGGCTCCAGGAAACTCAGATCTTTATAGTAATTGTCCTGTATTAACAATGTAACTTTGTCCTCGCCGAGAGCGTTTGCAATCATCTCGGCCACGGTGGTTTTGCCCGATCCTGATCCCCCGGCGATTCCTATCACCATAGCCTTTTTCATATTTATCCTCCAGATTATTTATTTTGAGTAGTGCTCCAAACTGACAAACCTGTTCGATTTTCCGCGATGTAATAGAAAAAAAGGTAAAGAATTTATTTCCTTACCTTCAGTTTATTTTCCACTTCTTTAATTCCGGGAACGCCCCGAGCTATCTTTTCAGCTCTCTGTTTCGCCTCATCGGAAGACACCGTCCCATTCAATGTTGCCACAAAATTCACAACTTTAACACGGATATTCTCACCCGCTAATTCCTTGTCATGTTTCAATGCCACGGTTATTGCGGTTTTCTTTGATTTATCCAACTCCTGAATACTCGCTTCCTTCTTTTCCGTCGGCGGTGAAGAGCATCCCGCAATGATAAGCAAGAATGCCCAGGCCAACAAAATTCCAATTATCTTTAATGGTCTTGTCATAAGCACATCTCCTATTTTAGCTTATATTTATATGCATTCTCCAACGATCCTTCTTATTCTTCATAATAGCGAAATGAATTTCGATAATGATATTTTTATAAGATGTGACTACCCACCACAGAGGGCACAGAAGATGTAGGGAAAGGGGAAAGGGGACGTGGGAAAGGGGATCCGTCCTTCGTGGCTTCGTGGTGAAAAATAAATGGGATCAGGGATCTTTTTATCGGGACGAGGACGTCCCTATTATAACAAAGTCAATACCCCAGAAAGAAAATTTTCGATTTTTTTTCAG
>JAIORV010000016.1 GCA_021107945.1 Vulcanimicrobiota bacterium
GTCAATGCACTCTAAATATCACATCCATTTCCATATAAATGTATATAAAGATTAGCCGATAAACGGAGGTTGGAGGACGGATAGCGGATGCCGGATGTAGGAATGAAGACTCTTATTTAATTCCCCTAATTCCCCCGCTGATTATCTTGGTTTCTCCAGGTTCTTGAAAGTGAAAACTGAAGGACTTAACTTCACATTGAATTTTATCGAGTTATAATTGACTATCGTCTTGTGCCCTTTCTTATTCAGGGGGATCATCGTCATTGTCATAGGAAACATACGGTCGTTTACTTTTTTTACGTTTGTAAATGAAAGCGACTTGATATGATTACCTTTCTCATCGTAATAGTTTGTTCTTGCAGGCACGAAATTTTTCTCTCTGATCCAGAGAATCAACTTTCCCCATACCACCGGCGCTGCAGGCTTCGGCAGGCACTCGATCTTGTAGCATTCCACACCGTCAACCTTCTCCTTGCCAAGGAACTTGTGAGTGTAATCTTTAACCATGCTGGATTCCTTCACGAGGTCGTCATTTGTGAAATCGCTCCCCATCCAGGCTTGCAGCATCATTGAGGGAGTAATCTTTATCCTCATCTCGGCTGAGGGAACCCACTGGTACATCAATTTATTCTTCTTCAAAAACGTGGTTCCCGACTCTCTTGCAGGAGCAGTTATGTGAATAAAAAAGTAATCCGTCCCCTTGCTCCACGACTTCATTGAAATTGTTCTCTTCCAATTGGGATTAATAACAGTCATATCGGAATCGCTCTGGGATGTCTTCCCCCTCATCAGTTTATCCATTTTCTTGACAACCTGTGTTGCAGTCAAGCTCGAATATGCGTGTTGTGTCGATACAACCAACATTATTGCGATGAGTACCATAAATATTATCAGACTCTTGCAACGACTTTGCATATAAAACCCCTCCTTTAAATTTTGATGTTAATTTCTTTCAGGATATGCATTTTAAAATGGAATGGCTTTTACTCGTTCCTAAAATGTATTCAGGGCAAGCATCCTAAAGACGTCATCCTGAACTTGTTTCAGGATCTATTCAGGATCATTGTGAAAATATTTTCATTATTAATTAAGTTCCGAACAAGTTTGCAATGACTTTTTACATAAGTCCTATTCTTAATTATTTGAAAGTGCGACTGAATTTCCTTTAAAATATTTTCACTCAATATATAGTTTGCAAGGAAGTGGCTTAAGCTGTTTTTAATAAGAATTATCCTTTCTGATCTGCGGAGAAAAACCACAGCAACCAACATTGTTATTATGGTGGGGGTGGCGTCCCGCCACCCAAATAACAAGACATTATTTCCCGAAAATTGCATATAGTTAATCTAATAAATATTGTCCGAAATATTTATTAAGACAAAAAGCGGTTGCCACCCAAAGACTAATTCCTGCATTCCTTACAGGGAAGCCACTGAAGTGGCTAATGAAGTAAAGGGGGTGGGATTCTTTTTTCCCCCGGTTGAAACCGGGGGTTATTCTAATGGGACAAACGGGGAGGTATTCTCATAAAGGGTTTATAGTTAATCTCAGCGTTGTCCAATAAAAGATTATTCTTGACCTTGCTGACATCGGTAAAATGAGGTATCTTCATTGTTTATGAAATGATTGGACAAACTTATGGATTAGAGGCGATGAAGAATTTAGAAGTAATAGAATCTTCACTATTCCCCATACATAAAAATCTCTGCGGCCTCCGCGAACTCTGCGGTGAATTTAAAAGCATCATCCTGATTTTAACCGGAATCTACTTCTCCAACTGCTTCGCGAATACATCATATGCGCTTTTTCCGTAAAGGCAGAAGACAATTCTCTCAAGCCCGGTTTCTCCTTTTGCATATTCAATTGCATTCTCTATCATAATTTTGGCGCACCTGTCAATTGGGAAGCCGAATATTCCTGTGCTTATTGCCGGGAATGTTATGGATTTTAGCCCGTTCTCTTCGGCAACTTTCAGGGAGTTAACAGTTGCATTCTTAAGCTTGTTATCTTCGTTACCCTCGCCCATCATGGGTCCCACGGCGTGGATTACATGCTTTGCCTTTAATTTTCCCGCGCCGGTGATTACCGCTCCGCCGACGAATGTACCGCCCATCCTGTTGCATTGCTCCTGTATTGACGGGCCTCCCTTTCGCCTGATAGCGCCGGCGACCCCGCCTCCCATTATAAGCTGAACGTTTGCGGCGTTGACAATGGCTTCCGTGTCCATTTCCGTTATATCGCCCTCCACCAGTTCAATCTCAGTGTTTTCAACTTTGATCTTCACCATATCACCTCTTAGCTTTATATAACATTTTAACATTTTTTTTGCCGCAAAAACCACAAAGGGAAGTTAGAAGCAAGATTCAATATTTAAAAACCCAAATTCTCGATTATTTCCCATTTCTCACTTCCCACTTCCCGTTTCTCATTCACCATAGAGATTATCGAATTAAGAGTGACATTATCGCTTTTTGGACATGAAGTCTGTTCTCGGCTTCGTCCCATACCACAGAATGCGGGCCGTCCAGTACTTCGTCTGTTATCTCCTCACCCCTGTGTGCGGGAAGACAATGCATGACAATGACATCCTTATTTGCCTTTTCAATCAGTTTTTGGCGAACCTGATACGGCAGGAATTTCTTTATTCCTTCCTCTTTCCCGGAGTCGTCACCCATGCTCACCCATACATCCGTATAAATAACATGTGCATCGGACACCGCTTCATTGAGGTTTGTGCCATTAACTATTCTACATCCTGTTTCTTTTGCCATTTTCTGAGATAAATCGATTACATCCTGTTTCGGCAGAAATCCACCGGGAGATGCGCTGTAAAAGTTTATTCCGAGTTTTGCACAAATGAACATCAGAGAATTGCATACATTGTTGCCGTCTCCGATATAGGCCATTTTCAAGCCTTTCAAACTTCCGAATTTTTCCTGCATAGTGAATATATCGGCCAGCGTCTGGCATGGATGAACGAAATCTGAAAGTCCGTTTATTACGGAAACGCTGGAATTCTCTGCCAACTCAACGATAGTTTTATGAGAAAATACCCTTGCCATTATTCCGTCAACATAACGAGAGAGCACCCTCGCAGTATCGGCAACAGTTTCACCGCGTCCCAGTTGCAAATCTTTCGAGGATAAGTATAATCCAGACCCTCCCAACTGATTTATTCCCACTTCGAATGAAACTCTCGTTCTTGTAGAGGGTTTCTCGAAAATCATTGCAAGATTTCTTCCGGGCAGAACTGGATGGGGAATGCCCCTGAGTCTCTCAAGCTTGAGTGTCTCTGCCACTTTGAGAATCTCATATATTTCTTCCACTGAAAAATCAAGTATTGATGTTAAATGTTTTCCTTTCATTGAAACCGCCATAATGGCCCTCCTTGATAATTAAATATAGGAAGATAATATTATATCCATTCCTTTTTTTCCCTCTATTTAGATCCTGTCAAATAATTCGTCCAGCCAATCAAATAACACAGCACAGGAAAAAGGCATATTACTCACCTGACAATGACTGTCAGCTCCCTGTTTTACGGTGAATTTATACATCGTCACGGGACCGGCAACATTTTCACAGAATTTCCCGGACTGCCTCAAAGGCTCACCGCCCTCTCCTTCTCCGAGCATAGCCAGCGCCGGGCAGTTGATGTTCTTTATGGAGTCGCCAATCCTGAATTCCTTCATATACGAAAACATCTCACCGACATTATTCCTGTCAAATCTTCGCAACATATTGGAGACACTGTTTTTATAGACCGGAGGCATGATTTCATCGGGTATTTGGGGGATATATTCCAAAGTCAAATCTTTCATCTGATCGATATTATCTTCACCTACGAAGCTTGCCATATACCTGTAAAGGTCAATTACAGGAGAATTTGCAATAAGTGCTTTCACCCTGGAGTCATAAGCCGTCGCTCTTGATGTAAAATACCCACCGAAACTCAAACCATATAGAGCTAACCTATCCGGGTCGATTTCCGGCCTCTCAAGTATAAAGTCGATTGCCTCACCGACCGGGACTTCGAAATCGGGTCTGAAAAATGAATCCGGGCAAAATCGCCTCATTCCCGCCTGTCCGGGACATTCAAGAAGAAGCACATTGTAACCCCTCTCCAGCCCGGCTTTGCCCCCCTGAAGGAAGCTTTCCTCGGCAGTACCGTCGAAGCCGCTGATTATTATAATAGTTTTGCGCTTTTTGCCGGTATCATCAGGCGAGATAAAATAGGCAGGCATTGGGGTTTCCTCGAATGGAATCCTCAAATCCTCATAATAATAGCCTGTTTGCTCAAGATACTTGAGAAAACACTCCCGGCTTTTCATTCCCCATTTATTCTTCATCGGGCTTTCAAAATCGGCATAATACTCCGCCGCCCTGAAGTAATTGCAGGCACGAAGGTATTGATCCCTTGCGCTGATATTGTGCCCTTTTTCAAAACATTTTTTCCCCTCATCTTCAACGGTCTTTCCAAGCTCCCCAAACTCCCCGGACCAACTATCGGGATCCCCGTCCTTTATCCTGGACGCAACCGACAGGCATTCGCCCACTGTGCCGCCTCCGTAATATGAAGCCCCCATGGAACGGATTAACTGGAAATCCATCTCCGGATTATCAAACCCCTTTACCCTTGTAATTGCCCTGCTGATATCTTTTTTAACCTTTGATTTAGTTTGCTCAAGCATAAAACGACCTCCTGTCTGAAATAAACATCTAAACTCATCTAATAATTAAATGCTTTGTGAATTATAGAAATCCTTGTAAAAAAGGATAAAACACTATGGTTTAAAATTAAAACAAAAGGAAGTTTATTCCATAAAATTGATTCACAGGAGTATATCAAGGAGGAATCTAATAAACCGCAAAACTGCAACAAATGGAAACCGGCTCCGGCCCCTGTGGTCTTTGTGGTGAGTTGATACTATGAATATACAAAAAAACAAGGGGATATTGTTCGTTCTAATTGCATTGATGATTTTTTCCGGTTCCTGCAGTAAGAAAGTGGAAAATTCCAGCAATCCTCTTCCAACTCCCATGGAATCGGGACATTTTGACGAGGGCAAGATCGAGTCAATGAAGCTTCTTCTCGAGGAAAAGCCCGAGCTTGTGAATAAGAAGGAGCATCTCGGAGGCTCCCGTCTTCATATAGCTGCTTCCACCGGGGATATTGAGATGGCGAAACTGTTGATTTCAATGGGAGCGGATGTAAATTTAGCGGATACGAAGGAGGAAGCCGGCCCATTGCATTCGGCGTCCGGCGCGGGGCAGGTTGAGATGGTGAAATTGTTAATCTCGAACAGTGCCGATGTGAATCTCCGGGACAGGAAGTTGACAACTCCGCTTCATTGGGCGGTGAGAGAGAAGCGGATGGATGTAATTGCCCTGCTTTTATCAAGAGGAGCAGAAATTGACGCCGCCGACCGGGAAAAGCTGACGCCTCTTCATTCGTCCGTCGAGGAAGATTCCATCGAGATAGTGAAGTTTCTCGTTTCAAAAGGGGCAGATATTAACGCAAGGGAGGAGTTTGGGGAAACACCGCTCCATCTTGCAATAGACAAGGGGAATCATAATATAGCGAGTTTCTTAATCAAAAACGGTGCGGATGTAAATGCACAGGATAAAGAGAACGGCCGCACTCCTTTATACTGGGCGATCAAAAAAGGAGACCGGGAGCTTGTGAATCTTCTTTTATTAAAAGGCGCAAACCCGCGGATCAAAACAAAAACCGGCAAAACAATGGTTGACATAGCAAAAGAGGAGAACAGGGAAGATATAATCAAAATCCTTGAAGAAGCAGGTGGTAACAGGTAATTCCACCATTCTTGCAGTTTAAAGTTTTTTTAATCCGTATTTTAAAGTTTTTTGAAGATGGGATTTGGGGACTATTAATCTCAACATTTTTCCACATTTCGAAGAGATTGCTTCGCTTCGCTCGCAATGACAACCTCCTTGCGAAGTTTTTGCGCAAGTCTCGAAAATAATTTCTTATTATTTGGGCGGCGGGACGCCACCCCCACCATTATAACAAAGTCGGTAGCTACGGCATCTCGCCGCAGTTCAAAAAGGATAATACCTATCAAAAACAACTAACTCCGGGGATATAGACAATCATGAAACATCGGTCAAGCTAATAATTACCTTTTTTTTCTCCATACCTATTGCATGCCGGGTGAATATTTGTTATAATTAACCCGCTTTTAGGGGTATAGCTCAGCTGGTAGAGCAGCGGTCTCCAAAACCGCAGGCCGCGGGTTCAAATCCTGCTGCCCCTGTTGATAGAAATCCCGTGAAATGAAGAATTTTGCGGGATTTTTTGTTTTGGGGGAATTGTTTGTTTGGTCTGGAGAAGAAGAATATTGAAAATATGTTGAAGGATGATAATCGCCATTGTATAAAAATTACATAAATCAGGACTTAAGCATTTTTAATAAGAAACGGCTTGAAATAGTCATCCTGAACTTGTTTCAGGATCGATTGATAAAACGGTGTCATAATTAGATTCCGAAACAAGTTCGGAATGATGTTTGCCTAACTCCTGTTAAAATTAACTTCTCTAAACCAACAGGGACGAGATTCTGGTTTATTCTTGTCAAGTATTTTTTTAAAAAACAACAACATCTTATCAGTATTGAGTAACGGATCCGACCACCAATCCCGGGTGTATGGCTTTGCCCAACTCTGGTAATTTGAG
>JAIORV010000083.1 GCA_021107945.1 Vulcanimicrobiota bacterium
TATGAATTATATGAACATTATAAATTATGAGCAAGAGGTCATTTGTCCTTATTTAGAATGGCTTAATATTCGTGCCACAACAAAAAGACAATTAATGGGAGTTAGCAGAATAGAAAAAATCATGGATATGCTATTTGGATTGAATTGATCAATGTTGAATTGTTAATAAATTTATGCGTAAATAAAAAATGGCTTCATATTTCGGTTGGGTAGATTTTGCGGAAGAAGACCGCAAAAAAATGATGGACGTTATTCACCTATTTAACGAACCTGATACAAGAGATGAACTCGGTATCGGTACAATTCGTGATGCATTTGCAGATTACTTTTTTCCTGGAACTAGTACTATCCAGACAAGGGCTCGCTACTTTCTTTTTATCTCTTGGATCTACAATGCGTTAGAAGATAAAAAGGTTAAATCCAAAGAAATTGCACACCGCTTGAGAAAAGAGGAAGTGAAATTAATTAAAGCTCTTTTAAGTACAGATGATACCCACGGTGTCATTGGAAAACGAGAAAAAGAAAAGCTCCAACGACTACCTAGTAATATATATTGGGCTGGATTGGGATCATGGGGCATTCGCACATACTCAGGTTCCCAAAATCAGTACCACCATTATTTGAATACATTTTATATTAAGAAAAAATTAATGGTTAAGAATGATGACAATGAATCAGCAAGTGGCTTTGTAAAACACAACTGGCACCTCGGATTGCCAGAATCTCCAAAGGATTTTCCAAAATATGCCGATTTAATTTTGACTTCTGAAGAAGCTCATTACCTACAAGAGCGTATTTTGTCACAGCACAGAAAAAGTTTATTGTATTTTTTAGTCAGTGCTGACATGTTTGAAAAAGTTGATTTTTTCTGGAACCTTCCAAACACAATTACGGATTCGCTATCTGAAACACTAAAAAAAGATGTTCAACATGCACATAATTTTTCAGAAACAATGCTTGGTGCTGCTCTATTGTACAATTTAATGTTAGCTCAAATGCAGAAAAATGATGATTTAATTAAAAATTATCAGATGCAACTTAATGACTGGATCAAAAATATTTCTGATTCGCATAGATGGAAAGAACTGATTACGTGGTATAATGATTTAGATGGTTTTTGGACATCTGCTGCTTTAAAGGATGCCAAAATTCCCCCTAAAACTCAAACATTTGTGAAAATGTGGTATAAAAATATTTTTGAAATAAAAAAACTGATTTTAATTCCAGAAAACAAGGATGCCCGGGAACTAATTTCTCATCGAGAAAAACAATTAAAACGTAATCGTGCCAGATTGCAAAATCCACGTGCTCTGGATATGTGGAATGGTTCTGCGGGAAACAATCAATTAGATTTTAGATGGAGAACCGTGGAAAAGATTGTTCAAGACATTCTAAATGGACTCAAAGAAGGTGAAACTTAAAATGCTTAATCCAAACACAAGACACATTTACTTAGAAAGTTTGCAGCCACCTGCAGGATACGTGTTGGACCGAGCCATTACAACTACATTCTCGCTTGATCTTTTGTCTCTGCTTATGGCACCACTTTCAATGTCTTTATTCGAATGTCAGGACAGACGTGATGTCCTAAATAATCCAATCGCTGTTCTCGAAGCATTGAAACGAACAACAAATCATTTAACCGTTTTCTGTCAACAGGGGAGAATTGCTATACCCAAAGGAGACACTCTTCTATATAGACACCTTGAACCTGTTGTAATTGAAGTGCAACCACCCAATAATAATGGCATATTCCATCCAAAGATTTGGTTGTTGCGATTTAAAAACGATGATAATGTGATATATCGTTTTTTGTGCCTTTCTAAAAATCTTACATTTGATAAATCATGGGATACAATTCTTGCTATGGATGGATGTCTTAAGAATCGAAAAAACGCATTCAGCCGCAATCACCCCTTATCAGATTTCATAAAAACTCTGCCTAAAATTGCTACTAGTAATTTAAGCCAGAATATGATTGACAATGTTAATATTATTGCAGAAGAAGTAAAACGAGTCGAATTCAAAACACCAGATGGATTTGATGATTTTTCATTCTTACCATCGGGAATTGATGGTTATACTAAACCACCTTCATTGCATTCTCATTCCAGACTGATGGCAATGTCTCCATTTCTGTCTGATAAGTGCTTACATCCATTGATAGACTCTGGTACTGAAAATATACTGATTTCGCGAGAGGATAGCCTGGATGGTATTAAACAGAAAATATATGATAGTGTGGAGTCTAGATCTGAAATATACATCATGGACGAATCTGCCGAACATTCCGAAGGAATAGAGGGCACTGATGATGAATCCATAGATCAGCCTGCGTTCAATGATTTTTCGGGATTACATGGTAAGCTCTATATCAGTGAGAATGGTTGGAATGCAAGTATTCTAACAGGCTCTGCAAATGCTACGATAGCAGCTTTTGATGGCAGGAATGTCGAATTTCTTGTGGAACTAAAGGGAAAAAAAAGTAAAATTGGAATTGATCGATTTTTAAATGATGAAAAAACATCCTTCAAGGAGTTCCTTTGTAAGTATAAACGAACAGATACACCAAAAGACGACGTCAAAAAGGAACTTGAAAATCGACTTGAAAATGCTAGACGTACTATATCATCATCAAAATTTTTACTGAAGGTGACTAGAAATTCTGATGGAACGTTTTCTATGTGCATGAAATCAAAATGTGCAATTTCAATGAATAGTGATCTTATAGCTGGTGAATGCTATCCAATATCTCTTAAAACATCGAATTCACAAAATATCAACCTACTTTTAACTGAAAATCATATAACATTCAATAATGTTTCAATCTTAAGTTTGACTAGTTTTATCGCTTTTGAACTTGTGGCAAAACACAAAGATCAAAAGATGTCGATAAATTTTGTTCTTAATCTGCCAATAGAAGGCCTGCCACCCGACCGTGATACTTTAATATTACAAAGCATAGTTTCAAACGAAAATCAGTTCATGCGATATTTGTTATTCCTGTTGGCAGAAGGAGATGAATCATTTATCATAAATGATCGAATTGTGAAACACAATGCAGAGAACATGGATTTTGGAATAAAATTGAATTTCCAATTTCCATTGTTTGAAGAATTAGTCAGAGCTTATAGTCGTAATCCTGAAAAGATTGAGAGAATCTCAAAACTGGTAAAAGACCTTGATTCCAAAAAAGATGCCACACAAAAATTGCTCCCAGAAGGTTTTGTGCAAATGTGGGAAACCTTTATGAAAGCGAGAGAGGAGGAAAAATCATTATGAGTTCCATACCAACAAAACCTAACACAAAAGACATTCTTAATGGACTCAAAGACTTTCAAAGACAAACTGTAGATTACGTATATGGCAGATTATACGAAGATGAAGATGCTGTAGATCATTTTTTAATTGCTGATGAAGTTGGATTAGGAAAAACACTTGTTGCACGAGGTATCATAGCAAAAGCTATTGAAAAACTTTGGGACAAGGAAGAGAGAATAGACATTTTGTACATTTGCGCAAATCGTGACATTGCAAAACAAAACATTAACAGGCTAAACATCACCAACAAACACGAATTCAAGTTTGAAAGTCGAATGACTTTATTACCTCTACATTTAGATAATTTAAAAGGTAATAAGCTCAATTTTATATCATTTACACCAGAAACATCATTTAACCTACGTTCAAAAGGAGGAATTGCTTCAGAAAGAGCTTTGATATACCATATCCTTCGAGAACATTGGAAATTTGGTAATATCACTGGACCAAAGAATCTATTTCAATGTACTGCTGGTAAAGATTCATGGAGATTGATAATTGATAATTTTCATCCAGAAAAGATTGATACAGAGATTGCTCTAGCCTACAAAGAATCACTACTTAAAGACAACAACATTCGCGAAAGGTTTAACAATTTATCTAAAACATTTTCGTATTATAGAGAAAATGTCCCACAAAAAGAAAACGAAGAGCGGCTTAAACTAATAGGCGACCTTAGACGTATATTAGCGGAAAGTTGTATACATGCATTGGAACCTGACATTGTGATTCTTGACGAATTTCAGCGTTTTAAGAATCTAATCGATGGAGAAGATGATATGGCCCTCCTTGCTCAGGTGCTTTTTGAATATTCCAAATCCAAAACCATTTTATTATCTGCAACACCTTACAAAATGTACACAATGCATAGCGAAAGTGATGACGAAAATCATTACGCTGATTTTATCAGAACGGTCAAATTTTTATTTAACTCTGAGGAAGAAACAAAACTTTTTGAAAAGGATCTTCAACAGTATCGCAGAGATTTGTTCAATATTAATAGAGACAAAGTTTCTGGAATTAAAGATTCAAAGGAGATCATCGAGACTAAACTTCGAAAAGTAATGGTGCGAACAGAGCGGACAATGGTAGATAATGATGCAATGGTCATGACATCATCTAATGACCTTGGAAAGTTAACAACAGGTGATTTACATTCCTTCGTCTTGATCGATAATGTCGCAAAAAATCTCGGAAATATAGGAGATACGGTAGAATATTGGAAATCAGCGCCTTATCTGCTCAATTTTATGGATAATAGTTACAAGATTAAAAGAGATTTTTCAAATAAAATAAATTCTGGCAAATATGATGATGAATTAATCAATATTTTAAATAATAGTAAAGTGCACCTCCTTTCCAAAAAGGATATAAATTCTTATAAAAAAGTTGAACCGAATAACTCCAAACTCCAATTATTGATTGAAAATACTATCGAAAATGGGGCATGGAAACTTTTATGGATGCCGCCTTCTCATCCGTATTATACAGTAAGAAATAGTCCTTTTAATGATGATAAAGTAGCACATTTAACAAAATCTATAATATTTTCATCTTGGCAAGTCGTTCCAAAAGTGATTTCTACACTTTGCAGTTACGAAGTCGAAAGGCATATATCATCCTCTTTTGGATTAAAGAGTTTAGATCAAATTAAACCAATACTGAAATTTTCATTATCTAAAAATAGACTTACAGGGATGTCAAATTTCACTTTAATGTATCCTTGCATGACACTTGCCACTAAAATAGACCCACTTATGCCAAAATTAATGACTGCTGACAAAATGCCATATAAATCACAAATAACTAAAGAGATTAAAAAACAAATAAAATCTTTTATTAAACCTATTACAAAAAAATATTCTAAATTAGATGGTCAATATGATCAAAGGTGGTACTGGGCAGCTTTGGTGCTGTTGGATAAACATTATTATTCAAAACCATTAAATGAATGGTTTGAAAATACAAGTGAAGAAAATTCATGGAAACAAATGTTACAATCCAAAGAAGATGCTAACACCAACAGCAAATTTGCCAGTCATGTTGATGAACTCTTTAAATGTTTTCAAGGAAATCTTGATTTGGGGCCTCCTCCCAGAGATTTAGCAGATGTATTAACAAAAATTGCCTTAGCTTCACCAGCAGTAGTAGGCCTTCGATCCTTGATGCGAGTTTGCAACACTGACAAAACTGGCACACTTCTTTCTGGAGCTGCTAAGATGGCTTTAGGATTTCGTTATCTTTTCAATTTACCAAGTTCAATTTCCATAATTCGAAGTCTAAAAAATAAAGACAATTCACATTATTGGATAAATGTCCTTGATTATTGTATCGATGGAAATCTTCAATCAGTAATTGATGAATATTTGCATATTCTTCAAGAATCACTTGGTATAATCAATAAATCCGATGATGGCGCAATAAATGAAATCACAAATGAAGTGTATGATGCAATGACTATAAGGACCGTTAATCTCAAGTTTGACGATATAGTAGTTCAACCAAGGAAAAAAGTAATCAGTCAAAACAAAAAAGATACTGAAATGCGTTGCAGATTCGCACTTCGTTTCGGAGATAGTAAAAATGATGAAGATAAAGAAAAAACGAGATCCGATCAAGTTCGTAAAGCATTCAATTCTCCATTCAGCCCTTTTATTCTTGCATCCACTTCTATTGGCCAGGAAGGGTTAGATTTTCACCAATATTGCCACGAAATATATCATTGGAATCTTCCATCAAATCCAGTTGACCTTGAACAGCGTGAAGGGCGAATTAATCGATACAAAGGACATGCCATTCGTAAAAATGTTGCTAAGAAATATACGTTTGCTCCACTTAATGACAAAACGGATAGTTTAATCGATCCATGGAAGTATCTTTTCTCATGTGCAGTAGAGGACCGTGATCCAAAACACAATGATTTAGTTCCATATTGGGTTTTTGAACTTGAAGAAGGAGGATACAGAATTAATCGTCATATTCCAGTATTACCATTCAGTCGTGAAAAACAAAAGCAAGATGATTTACGTAACAGTCTTGTAGCTTATAGGATGGTATTCGGTCAACCTCGCCAAGAAGATCTAGTTAATTATCTTAATTCTCGATTTGATTCTGATTTGAAAAGAGACGAGCTCTTGAAGTATAAAATTGATTTGTCACCTAATGTTTGATGCTATTGGCAATATCTCCCAAAAACACCAGCTATTCCCGTTTTATCTCCCACCGCATTTTTTTAATCTTACTTATTGAACTT
>JAIORV010000214.1 GCA_021107945.1 Vulcanimicrobiota bacterium
CGCTTTCCTGGGAAAATCCTTTATGCCGATGAATTACTAGGGGCTGAATAGTTACAAATATTTCAACTAAATACTTTAAAATTAAAGTTTTTCATGCCAATACTTTAAATATAAACTTTATATCCTGTGAATAATGTTGTCGAAACTAATACAATCAAGGAAAAGGGCTGAAACTATAAAGATGCCAATCAAGAACAGTTATAAACTTCTCATTTCAATAATATTTCTTTTTGTCATCATTACTTTGTTTGTTTCCGCCAATGTCCGTTTTATTTCAAGAGACGCTTACCACTTTACCGACTGGCATATGGTAAGGGCTTTGATATATTATGACAGGATTTTTGTTGACAACAATATAAATCTGTCTGAAATACCATTTCCTCCCCTTGTATATTTTGTAACTTCCGTCTTCTTCAAATTCGGGGGGATTTCACAGCAGGTCGCTCGTATTTCAATCACGTTTTTTGCAATTGTATTTCTACTTGCAATGTTCGGAATCGGATACGAATTAGGGGGCTATTATTCCGCCGTAGCCGTCACCTCACTAGCGGCGGCTTCTCCTCATATATTAAATGTATCCAGGCTGTATTTCTTAGAATTTCCTCAGACGGCGTTGACCGCTCTTGCTTTTTATTTACTGCTTAAAACGGATAGTTTTAAAAACAGGAAATATTCCATTCTTTTTGGTGTCGTTCTTGCAATTTCATTTTTAGCAAAATGGTCCACGGCGTTTTTTATGATAGCGCCCATTTTATGGTTCCTTATCCCGATACTAATTAAAAAAGGGTACAACATCAAAATATGGCTTGCATTTATCATACCGGCAATTATTACCTTGATTGGAGTTATATGGTATTTCAAACAGATTCCGTTGTCGTTTTCCCGGCATACCGCTCTTTCACCCAGGTGGATTTTGTATTTTCTGCTAATTGTAGTCGTTCCGGGAATGATTTCTATTGTTTCTTTGCTTCTTATCGAGAAAAAAATAAACAAGGACGATTCTTACACCTCATCAGGCACCTACGCTTTTGCAAATTTCGCTATCTTTTCGATTACTTTTGCGATTGTTACAATCCCATGGTTTTTTTACTGTGCAAGACAGATCAAACAAAAGTCTGTGGCGGATCTGGGATTTAATGCCAACTTCTTAATTTCGCTGAATTACATAGGACGATTCCTTATGTCTGTCTTCAATTTCTACCCGGTTTTTCTAATGCTGCCAATAATAGGATTGGTCTTCATGCTTGTTCGGGATAGGGATAAGCTTTTTCGACGTCTTGTAATTCCAGTAAATATTATTTTTACTACAGTTTTGATGTTCTGGATACTCTCACGGGTATCTTCTCCTCAGCTCAGGTATCTGCTGTCGCTCATTATCTTTCTGTCAGCTCTGGGAGGTTATTGGGTTACTTATCTGGGACGTGCAAAAGCGGCGGCAACTGTTGTGATTTTTGGAGTGAGTTTGCTTTCAATTCTATATGGAGTGATACCCGCAAAGAACATATTTTTTCCCATACAAGAATACGGATGGAGAGGTACAATTCCACCATTGAAAATCATTTGTGCTGCACCTGTTGACAATATTCATTTTAAACTCGACAAGTTGATTGAAGTTCTGTCCGGAGGTGATAGGAAACTGCCTTCGAGATTCTTAATGATAGAATATAATGAAAAAAATGGTTTCAAAACACCCTACTTGCAATCCGTCCATATGAGAAAAGTAATTGATGAAGGAATGTTCGGGCCTAAGCACCAGATTTCGAAGTTTCGTCGCCAATATCAAAAAAATGAAAATAAAAGCGATTTGTCTCCAGAACCTCGTCCCCATCCAGAACTTGGCCGGAATAATGAAAATGAGAAAATACAAAGCCCTTCTCTAAAGTTTCGTGCCGGTCAAAGGTTTTGCCACCCGGAAACAGCCGAGTTGGTATGGTTGGAATTATTCAAGCGGAGAAAATACATAAAGAGCTTTAATCACATGGAAGGAATCGACGACCTTGTTGTTTTTTTCAAGTTGGAAACCGGCAAAGCAATTGTCAAAGATGAGATACCGTTTCAATTCCCCAAAGATCCCCGGGAAATGGAAATTGTTGATATCGGGGAAGATTTCCGGGCAATTATAACAAAGAGAATGCATGAAGAGGTGAGAGGACGTTTTGCCCCCCCTCGCTCCCCGGGAGTCTTTTGGAAATTAAAGAAAAAATGGCTCTGACATTTATGGAGATTTCCGCAATCACCGCCTATAAGACATTCCAATTAATAGGAGTGGGGATGAATAATTACTTCTCAGGATATTCATAATAAAAGAGACCGAATGCTCTCATCATTTTGCATTCGGTCTCTGAATTTTTCATAAATTTATTAGTGTCTAATCGCTTGTCGCGGTTGGGAAATCGCTCACGATTAATACTATCGAGCTACTTCTCAATCAACAATGCCTTTGCCAATGCATCTTTCGGCTGGACAATTCCACTACCCTGTTGGTTTGCGTCCAGTTCGGGTAGTTTTCTCGCCGTGTCCTTGAATAACTGGATTATCTCTTTCGGTGAGAGATCCGGTCTCGCCTGAACAATGTCCGCTACGATTCCCGCCATAACCGGTGTCGCCATCGAGGTTCCCGATATTGTGATATAATCGGGGCCCGCATGGGGGACGCTGGGGTGAGAATCCAGGACGGAGCCGTATGCCGTTGCGGCGGTTATATTCACGCCGGGCGACAGTATGTCAGGTTTCGTCAGGTTGTCAATCTTCGTAGGTCCTCTGCTTGAGAACTTCGCTATCTCGTCATCATGACGCGCAACTGTGTTCTTGTCGTCGAAAGCTCCCACGGTAAGCACATTAGGGTTGTTTCCGGGGGATCCGACTGTCCCTCCCTTGGGACCGGAGTTTCCGGCAGCTATTACAGGCAGTATTCCCGCATCAAGCGCCTTCTGTGCCGCCTGTGATATGGGGTCATCTTTATATGACTGAAATGCAGGGCCGCCAAGAGACATATTCAAAACCTTGATGTTAAATTTGTCTTTGTTTTTCACTACCCATTGTATGCCCTTGATTATATCGGAGAATCTACCCGCTCCGTTTTTGTCAAGGCACTTCACGCCAACCAGCTTGGCATCGGGAGCGGTTCCCTTGTATTTGCCCTCTGACATTGTACCGTCGCCGGCACAGTCACCTGCCACGTGGGTTCCATGTCCCTGGTCATCGTAAGGTTCTTTGAATCCATTCACATAATCTTTGAATCCAATAATCTTGTCCCCAAAATCTTTATGAGGATAAATCCCTGTGTCTATAACCGCAATTGTTACATCTTTCCCGGTAAAGCCTTTTTCCCAGAGCTTGTCAACTCCCAGAGTTTTTATGGCGTTGTCCGTCATAATCGAGATGCCCTCCGGCTTTTCAGTGAAAACAGGATCGTCAATCATTTTGTATTTCTCATCGATGAATATACTGACGCCGTCGGGTTTTCTCTCGAGCAGTCTCTGTAAATCCGCCTCATCAATATCGGCGGTGAAGCCATTGATAATGGGCAACTCGTCTTTGATCTTTGCACTTGTCCCCTTCACCAGTGCTTCCTTCGCCTTAAAAAGACTGTCTTTCTTTTTTGAGGATATAATAACTGGAATTTTTCCGTTACTGGTTTTATGCTTTATAGAGAGCGTTACGAGATCTGATGGATCCTCAATGGGCTTCCTCGGAACCTCTTTTTTTGCCTTTTTAGCGCCTCCACCCTCGGCCGTTTTCTGATGTACTATCGGGTTAAATGAATTGGATTTAATATCCATGGGTTATCCTCCTTTATGCTGGAGGCGAGAGACGAGATGTGTGAAATGGGAGCCGTCCTCCGCTATCCGTTTATCGGGACGGGGACGTCCCTCCTACAAATTTGACCTCTGACCTCCGACCTCTGTCGCCTATCCTTCTTGTAACATTCCCGCGTCGATGGGACCCGATGATTTTGAATTTATGAGCCATTTTACAATGGGGCTGATATATGTCTTGCCCTGTTCGACCTGTACTTTCATCTTGTCGTTTTCAAGCATATCAAGCTTGTCACTGGGGCTCAATTTATTAATCTCCGCTCCCACCTTTGCCGCTGTCTGCTGTTTGTATGTATGCCACATATCATATACAGCTTTTGCGATGGGAATTGCTACCGAGGCATAACCGGCGGGAGTCGCTATTGAAGCGGCTTTTGCAAAGCTCATGCCTATACAGGCGGCGGTTACGGCCGCTCCGGAAATTGAATCCGCCACGCCGTCAAATATTGCTATATTGCGGTTTTTCAATTCATCATCACGAATTGCGCCCACAACTTGCTTTCCACCTTTATATGATGACCATGCACCTCCTGCGATGCCCATTTTCGCCGCCGCACCTCCCGGAATCTTGAAGTAGCTTTCCGGCGGCTTTCCACGCATGGCCTTGTATGACTCGTAGTAACCGGCACGGGATGCGAACCCAAGGGCGGTTTTAGCCACTGTCTTTCCCGCTCCGCCGATTTTGTCAATCTTGTTAATCACATTGTTATTCATCCCGATTTTCCTGAGCATATTGTGGAACTTGGTATCTTTGGCAATTGCGCCCAGAAGTTCATTCCATTGTGTATCCGCCGCCACTGTTGTTTCGCCGTATCCGTGTGTGGGATCCCAGTTCTCGGGTTGGGAGAATGAGGGCGGCATATCGTATCCGAAATCGGTGGGCATGTATGCAGATATCCCTGTGGCATTCTCGACTGCCTTGCCGATGTGTGCTTCATCAATAAGCGAGGAGTCAATAGCTTTTAATAAAGCTTCGCCTTTCGGTTTCATATCCGGGAAATAATAATTGTTAAATCTATCGTCTTCCAATATAACCTTTGTGAAGTGTCCCACATCCCTGTAATCAGTGTAAGGTTCGGGAGAGCCATCGGGTACGAATTTCTGTGTGTTTTTAATGTCTTCTCTGAGGGCTTCTTTTAACTCGGGCTTTAAGTTGACCGCCTTTGAAATTTCACCGGCAAACTCATTGAAGGCACTCTTTACTCCGCCAATTTCCCGGAGGTCTATAGCGGAGAGCGTGGGAGCCATCATTTCCGCCACCGGACCGGGCTGGTATTTCTGCTCGAAGACAAAGTATTTCGCCAGGTCTTCCGGCGTTACCTTACCCGAGTCACCCAGCTCGAACTTGAGATTCTTTATTATGGCATCCATTGGAAGGGAACCCAGACTTACCGAGCCCTCTGATGCCACCATAATATTTGTTGAATCCTTTATCTGATCCGCCACTTCAAGCTGACTCATCAGGCTTCCGTCAAAAGCAACGACATCCATTTTCTGTCCCGCTTCACCCGACGCCTCTTTTAGGGATCCGGCAAGCTCTTTATTGTCGAGGACGCTCTTATGCTGCGAATCGGCGAGGCTTCCGGCGAAGCCTCCACCCTGACCGTATATAATTACCGCATAATGCTCGGCGGGATATTTCTTGATTCCCCATTTGAGAAAATCGGTTAATGTGGCTGGATCAGCCATATCCACTTTGTCTCCAAGATCTTCTGCCACAGGGGATACAATATTCTTTGTATATGGCGGGATGAACCAATTCATCATCTCTTTCTGGAGGGGCGGAGGATCCGGATTTCTCTTGACCTCGTATCTGCGGGTTCCACTCCAATCCTTGGAAAATCTGTCGATGACCGATTTCTGGCGGGAAAGCTGGGCGACAATGTTTAAATTATCGTCGGATCCTGCGGCCTCAAGTTCGCGTAATACGCTGGGAGCAAGCCTTTGCAGGTTGCCGTCCTTTCCGTTTATGTACGCCATAACCGTCCACTTTTTTTTCGCGGGGGACTCTTCTTCTTTTGCTTTGCTTTCTTTACCCCCAATATCCACCTTATCTTTGATAACCTCAGGCTCTCTTGCCTCCACCTGCTTCTTTGCGGATTTCAATTCTCTTTTTGCACCCACAGAGGCGGTTCCACCGGCGTGAAATGCTGATACTTTATCGATTGAAGACATTCCCTTCGCTCCCTTCAACATAGAAATTTATAATTTTAAACCGGAGAATAAATATCGAAAGTTTGATGCTTGATTTGTTTCCTTGCTTGCTTTATTCTCCCTTTTTTATTATCAATATAAAACTTATTCCCGTATATATAATGTTACTACTTTGCTTGTGATGAATCAATAAAAATATGTTAACAAAATGTAAACATGCTTACATGTCATTTTTATAGAAGTTGTCTGTGTTCTCTATGAAAAAAAATGGGGATGAATAGTTACTTCTTAAATTTTGGCACACCTGATATTTTTCAATTAAATCACTCAATTTGTCAAAAAAGGCGATTGAACAACTGCTTAAATTGCCTTAAATTCATGTTTCACAATATTTATAAACTTTTCGAGCTTTTAATCGAGTAGGGTAAGGTCATAGTAATTTGCTATGACCTTATCCCTCTCACAGAACCGTACGTGCGGTTCTCGCATACGGCTCC
>JAIORV010000096.1 GCA_021107945.1 Vulcanimicrobiota bacterium
CGGTATGTGTACGGTAGTAACCTCTATTTTGCGGAGTAAAATGGATAATCAGTTATTTTTATTTGCTTTCTTTTCCTTTATAATCTTTTCAGGTCTTTCCATTTATAACTGTTCCCTTCTTAAAAATGCGTAACTCTTGAAGGTTTTTTTATAAAAGAAGGAAATAAGTTGCATAAGCTCTCCGGATGAGACTGTCGAATAATTGTTTCTTTTACCGCAAAGATCGCGGAGTTCGCAGAGAGAATTTTTTTTGCAAGAAAAAATATCGCCATAAGTTGTAGAAAAAATTCTCAAAGTCCTCTGTGACCTCTGTGGTGCAATAACGACCTTCAACAACTGAGATTCTGAGGTTTTTCGATACCCTCAGATGGAAAGTCTATGGCGATTTTAAAAACAACAGGGGAATTATTATGAAGAATTCTGCAATATTTCATCGACAAATCCTCGACAAAGAGGTTTCCAGGCTATCTGTTAACAATATTCCGGGATACAATGAAAAGGCAAGAATAATCGAGGACTGGGCTTACAGTATTAAAAGGGGTATAGTGAATTCCTCGAAGGAAGAATCTCTAAGCGGAGATTTTCTTCATGATATTTTTTCAACCGTCCTCGAGTATAATAGTAAAATTGGCCATGATATATGGAATATTGACATTGAGAAAAAGACTCTTACAGATGGCTCAAAATCAGATGGAGTACTGGGCTTTTTTACAAATGACAATGAGGATGTAAGGGTTTCCATAGAATTGAAGGGGCCAAGGATTGATCTGGACAAGAAGCAAAAAAGAGAGAGAAATTTAACTCCGGTTGAACAGGCGTTTTTATATGCATCAAAGTTTGAAGGAAAATGCAGGTGGTTTATTACATCAAACTTCAAGGAAATAAGACTTTATAATTATAACAGCCTGAGTAGGTTTGAATCTTTTTACATAGAGAACCTCATTGAACAGAAAAAATTTCTCAGATTTTATTTTCTGTTAAATTGTGAAAATTTAATAAAAAAGATAGGTAAATCAAGGATAGATAACCTATATGAGCAATCCAAAGAAAGACAGGAGAATATCTCAAAACAATTCTATAATAAATATAAAACTGGCAGGATTGAGCTATTCAGGCATATCAAAGAAAATAATCCCGATTACGATGAATTGACATTACTTGAAAAGACTCAGAAAATCCTTGATCGTTTTATTTTTATATGCTTTTGTGAGGATCGGGGACTTCTTCCGGTAGAAACCATAAAAAAGGTCATTGAAACGGCTAATGGAAGTTTCACCTTTGGTGATAATATATGGCGCGAGATGAAAGGACTTTTTCACTGCATCGATCATGGTAATATGGAACACAGGATAAACGGATTTAATGGGGGTCTCTTCAAAAAGGACAGGATTCTCGATTCTTTCGTGATAGGAGATGAAATCCTCAGGGGGCTTGCCGATATCTCTCATTGGATGTAAATATTCTTGGACATATTTTCGAGCAGTCCATTTCCGATATAGAAGAAATAAAGGCAGAGATAAAAGGCGAGGAAAATAACAGAAAAAAAGGGAAAAGAAAAAAAGAGGGTATTTTTTACACACCGGAATTTATCACGGAATACATTGTCGAGAATGCCGTCGGAGGTTGGCTTGCAGAAAGGCGAAAAGAGTTAGGCGAAAATGACCTCCCGGATTATGAAGGATTAAAGACAAAAAAATCGAGAAAACAGAACATACGCAAGCATATTGAATTCCAGCAAAAATATCTCGATATACTCAAGAATATTAAGATACTTGATCCAGCTTGCGGCAGTGGCGCTTTCCTGGTTCAAGCTTTTGATTTTCTAAAAAATGAGGGAATGGAAGTTAATGAGAAACTTGAGTCGCTCAGAATTGACCTTGAATCCGATAACAACGAAAAAGAAGAAGATGGGACTCCGGAATTCCTTAAAAAGAGGAAAACACGAAGGCGGATATATATACCGGGGCAGTTGGAATTCTTTGACTGGAATATTCATATTCTGAAGAATAACCTCTTTGGAGTTGATCTGAATCAGGAATCCGTTGAAATCACCAAGTTATCCCTGTGGTTAAAAACTGCCGATAAACTGCATGAATTGACATATCTCGATGATAATATAAAATGTGGGAATTCCCTGATTGACGATCCCCAAGTTGCAGGCGACCAGGCATTTGACTGGAACAGGGGGTTTCCTGAGATAATAGAGAGCGTCGGGTTTGATGTGGTTGTCGGAAACCCACCGTATGGAAGCTCCTTATGCAGAAAAAATAATGGCTATTTGAAAGACAAATACCCGATGGTAAATGACTATGAAAGCTTTCAATATTTCATTATTCTTGCATTAAACAGATTAAAGCCATGTGGAATTTGTTCGTTTATAGTGCCTAACACTATGATTCTGAATGTTTTGGCGGATAATTTCAGGAAAAGCGTGATGGAAAGCGGTCATATTTCCGAAGTGACCGATTTGACAGGGATTCAGGTATTTGAAGAGCCGGGTGTAAGATGTTTAATTTTTAGGTTTATAAAGTCAAAAGAAAAAGACTCACTGATATCATACAATGTTGCAGATATCGAAGGTAATAAACTGAAAATTCAATATACAAAAGAAATAGATCCGGAAAAAATAAAAGATGGGAGCCAGTGGACAAAATATATCCATTCGGAAGCTTCAGATGAAATGATGCTGGACAAAATATGTAAAAATACAATTAACTTAGAAGAAATATCAGATTCAAAACAGGGTTATATTCCTTATAGACTGACCACTCTTGAAAGGAAGTTTGGAAAAGAAAAGGCATTGGAAATTAAAGAGAAGAGAATATGGAATTCAAAAAAGCCTTTCACAAGTGATAATTTTTGTGAGCTAAAAGGAGTGGATGTTGCAAGGTATAATCTGCAATGGAGCGGTTGGTTTGTAAAATATGGAGAATGGGTTTCCAGTTTTGTGGATTTAAACTATTTTTCAGGTCCAAGAATTCTGATCAGAGAGATAACATCTAAACTTCCTCATTGCTTGCTTTCATCGTTCACAGACGAGACTTACATTCATAACCCGAGTGTTTTAAACATTATCCCAAAAGACAAGAATTTCTCTGTATATTATATTCTTTGCATGGTTAATTCTTCTCTTATGTCTTATTATTTCAGAAAGGTTTCTCCAAAATCAGAAAAAGGTTTGTTTCCCAAAATAATAATTCGCGATATAAGGGAATTTCCAATAAAGATAATATCCCTGGAGGAACAACAACCATATATAAATAATGCACAAGAAATGACTCGATTACAAAATAAATTAGACAAGAAAATCAAATCATGGCTGAATTTTTTACAAGCTGAGTTAGCCTTCAAACGAATCTCCAGAAAAATGGAAAAATTATATCAATTAACACCGGGAGAATTTCTATCGGAGCTAAAAAATTTATCTGCAATCAAAGGAGATAAAAAATCATTATCATTAAGAAAAAAAGAAGAAATGTTTAACTGGTTTGAAGAGAGAAAATATGAATCGGATTCTATCAGGGAGAAAATCATCAGAATAGACAGGGAAACGGATTTGATGGTTTATGAATTATATGAGCTTGATGAGGAGGAGATCAAATTAATCGAGACATATTTTGAAGAATGATTTTCGTTAATATTCACCACAGAAGCCTGCCCTGAACTTGTTTCGGGGATCGCAGAGGATAAACAATTAAAAACGACGCCCTCTCTGTGTTCTCTGTGCCCTCTGTGGTAAATAGAGGTGGGAAACGGGAGGCGGGAAACAGGATCTGACCTGCGTTATCAGCCATCTGACATCCACCACGAAGTCACGAAGAACACGGAGATTTTTCTGAATTCTTCGTGCACTCCGTGGCTCCGTTGTAAAAAACCTCCAACTTTCAACCTCTGCCATCCATTTTCATAAATTCTTTTTTTCCTCATTTCCTGATTTCCTCAGAGGTTAAAATCCTGCTTTCCTCATAACAAATAAAAACACAATTTTTGCTACTAATAAAGTAAACTGTCATAATAATTTCCTTATTCCCTTGTAATATGTTCAAGGATATTTTATGAAAACGAAAAACCCTTAGTTATCAGATTCAATAACATTATAATTTCGATACTATTCAGACCTTTCTTTCGGGAAGGGCTATTCTATGTCGATTTCATGCGATTTCCCGGCGGATCGGGAGACCCTCCGCCACCCAAACAGGGAATGGTCTGAATAATTACATAATTTCCTTGTCCAAAAACCGATAAGCAAGTGAATATAATATGAATTGGCTTAATCCTACAGCTTTATATCTTCTGCTTCTGATTCCACCGGTGATTATTCTTTATTTTATGAAGTTGAGAAGGAAGAAATATTCCGTGACGGCATCGTTCCTCTGGAAGAAGGTGATGCAGGACGCGCGGGTGGATTCGTTTTTCCAGAAGCTGAAGGTCAATATTCTTCTAATTCTCCAGATATTGTTTATCCTGTTTGTCATAGCGGCGCTTTTGCGTCCTTATTTCAAATCGCTTGGCACGCTGTCGGCGGAGACTATTTTCATCATCGATACATCGGCAAGTATGAGTGCCGGGGAGGGAAATAAATCCAGGCTTTCCCTTGCAAAAGAAAAAGTAAGGGAGCTCCTGAATCAGGCAAGATGGGGAAGTTCGTTTATGCTTATTTCAGCCGACGACAGAGCGAAGATACTTTCAGGATTCACCACCGACAAATCAAAGGTTAACAAGCTGATTGGCGATATTCAACCTACCGACAGGAGGACAGATCTGAAACCTGCGATTCTGCTTGCCCTGTCACTCCTGAAAACCCATAAAAACGCTGAGATTTTCCTTGTGGGCGATAAGATGCCGGACTATGGCGATCTCAATTTGAAAGACCTTCCCGCATTCCGCTTTATATCGGTGGGCAGAAATCAACAAAATGTCGCCATAACCTCCTGTGATGTTTCCAGGCTTTCACGCAAGGGACCGTCAGATCTGTTTGTCAAGGTAGAAAATTTTTCACCTTCGCCTGTCAATACATTTCTCGAGATTTCATTCAATGATGTTTTGAGGGAGGCACGGGAAATAAGTCTTGATCCCGGCATCAGTAAAAGTTTTATCTTCAAGGTTCCCGCCGACTTTTCCGGGCTGATAAAAGCTGATATCCCTCTGAAAGACAGTCTTTCATCCGACAATACTGCATGGATCAGGGTGGGCAGTGCCGGGGATGTGAAAATTTTATTAATTTCAGATGAAAACCCGTTTCTTCAAAAAGTCCTTTCGTTATTGCCCGGCGTATCCGTTGAGATGATAAACGACTCGAATTTAAAAGATCTAAAGCTTAATAAATATGATGTGATTGTTTGGAACAGCAGCAAGGTTCCGTCTTCTATAAGTTCGAAAAAAAGCTCTTCTAAAGGAAATCATCTATTTATAAATTGTGATTTCAAAGCGGGAGACATTGAAACATCGGATGTATTTGACTATCCGTCGGTTATGTCCTGGGAAAGCACACACCCGCTTTTCAGGTTTGTCAACCTGGAGAATCTTGCCATATCACAGAGTACTCAAGTGAAACTACCTCCCGGGGCAAGAATGCTTGTTGAAGGCGACGGAGGCCCGCTGATATTCCTGGTTGAAAAAAAGAATTTCAGGGGGATATATATTCTTTTTAACCTGTTCAAATCAGACTGGCAGCTCCTCCCGTCTTTCCCGATTTTCATGGCAAATGCCGTTGACTTTCTCAATCAGCAAGGAAGTATAACATCCGCGAATCATTACAAAACCGGGGAAACAGTTTCCCTTGATTTTGTAAAACCTGAGGATAAGATATCCATTGTAAATCCGGGGAATATAAAATCGGACAACCTTAATCAAACCGGCAAACTCCCCCGTTTATCGCTCCACTGGGCGGGTCTGTATTCCGTAAAAGCAGGCAAGAGAAATATTAAAATTCCTGTAAACCTCCTCAACAGGAAAGAATCCGACATAAAGCCTGATTCTTCCACGAAACTGAAAGAGAGTGAATCCAACAAAGGCACAACATTCTCACTAATCCGGGAGATATGGTGGGAGCTGGCGTTAGCTGCCCTATTGCTTCTTGTTCTGGAATGGTACATATTCCAAAAACGCCGGGTCTAGGTGAGGAAAGCAGGAGCGATCTTTTTTAAGGAAATTATGATCTTAGCCTCTAAGGAAATTAGGAAATGAGGAAACGGATAACGGATTGAGGAAGCCGGTTCTCATTTCCCACCTCTCGCATCCCACCTCTCGCATCCCGCCTCTCGTTTCCCACCTCTCGTTTCCCGCCTCTCGTTTCCCGCCTCTCGT
>JAIORV010000105.1 GCA_021107945.1 Vulcanimicrobiota bacterium
CTCAAATTACCAGAGTTGGGCAAAGCCATACACCCGGGATTGGTGGTCGGATCCGTTACTCAATACTGATAAGATGTTGTTGTTTTTTAAAAAAATACTTGACAAGAATAAACCAGAATCTCGACCCCCGTTAGTGTGGATGAAGCAAGTCTTGGCAATGGTGGAAGAAGCAAGTATCGAGAATAAGTAGTATTGTTTTGAAGGAGAACCCGGGTAGAGATCCTTCGCTGTGGAAGACATCGGAGGTAAGTAAAATCCGTTCTTGCCAGGGTTTATTCAGGAAAGGTAAAGATCATATTCCGCTCAGGATGACAGTTTCATGCGTTTCTTTTCCTGGGAATGCGTAAGTCCTGATGGAGGTAAAAATTATGGATTTAAATGAAAAAGCAAGAAATGTGATTCCTGTATTGGTTACTTTTTCCAAAAACTTGATTCAATTAGCTCGCGATGTTATTGAAGAATCAGGAAAAAAAGGATTTAAGGATGATAATCATATTGGTTTTATGTCTTTTGCTTTTCTATGCAGACAGATAGAGAATTTGGAATCTATGTTGTGTCTGGTTAAGGTAAAAAAATTCAAAAGTGCCGCAATTATAGCAAGATCTTCTCTTGAGGGTACGGCTCTTTTATTATGGGCCGCCAACAAGCCACAAAAGAGAGCATATAAATGGCGATGTTTTGTTGTATTGGAAGATTACTGGCGTTTCAAGGAGATGTTAGAGAAAAACGAAAAAATAGATAAAAAAGATTTCGACGAGATAGAATCAGCATTTATAGAAATCGGTCATTTATTTTTAACAAAGAAGGCAAAAACAAAGATGGCAAAAACAAAGAAGGAAACAATAGATCCTGACTCAATTTTGGAAAATGATTTTCATAAGAATTGGTATGACGGGAAAAAAATCAGCGACATTTTTGAAGAAGTCAAGGGCGGAGACAGGGAAATACTTTATAAATATCATTATAAAAGAATTTCAAATATTATACATTGGAATCCGTCAGGACTTGCTACATCGATAGAAACAAATGAAGACAGAATACAATTCACATCCAAAAAGTGTTTTAATTTTGGGGCGTTAGCTCTCTCCTGTGGATTTCAATCGCTTATTCAAACTTTATCGGTTTATAATATGTCACTTAATTTGGCTTTCGAAAAGAAAATCGAAGAACTGAACGAACAATATATCCTTGCCGTGTATGAGTTGTATGGCTTGACGGAGGAGGAGATTGAGATTGTTGAGGAATCGCAATAAAGGTCGATAATCTATAAGGAGAGTGAAAAACAAGATGGTAATGACAAATCGCCAGATAGCTGAGAATTCATCCTGTCCCATTGCTTTGACGTTTACTAAATGTCCCAGATGCAAACATGTATCAAAATCAAGAGAATCATGTAGAATAGGAGCGCTTTGTTCAAATTGCAATACAAAAGGTGAGGCGAGGTCTATCTTTCCAGGCCTTTCAATGGTAGAACTCCTGAGAATGGTTTTTTACTTTTATAAGAATGCCTGTGCCCGCGAAGATGCTCTTTTGAATAACCTTGTAAGTGATATTCGTGAAGAGACCGGTAAAATGATTGACAAAGATGAAGCAATCAAATTGGCAAATGATTCAAGAAAAATGTTTGATGAATCTTTTGAGAGAATAGATAATTTTCTTAGAAGTCGATTGTCGTTGGACCCAAGTATGGAAGTAAGAAAACTCGACAGCAAATTGTTTTACTATTCTAATTCAAAAAATCATATCTTTGAAGAGCATAGAGGGGTTGTAATTATTACATGTATCTTATTAGAAACTTTGCTAAGAGATTTATTGACAAATATACTGGTAAAAAGTGGGATCAAAGTGCCAGAAGCGGAAGATATTTGTGATGATATTCGAAGCTTTGACAAACGAAAGAAAGAATTCAAGAAACTCACTGAAATTCCCTTGAAGGAGGCAATGAATAAATGTTCCGATTCCAATTTCTATGATAATTGGGTTGAAGTTAGAAAGAAGAGAAACAAATTTATTCATAGTGGAGAATATTATTGGATTAGCCCCGCTACCGCGAAAATGGCATTCAATCTTGCCAAAAATTCATTCTCAGTTTTTGCGAATCTAAATAATCGTTTTTGTGTAAAAGATATTAGTGCTTGTAATGACGATGAACCCAACACCTTATAAAAAGACGCACCTAACCAACGCCACGGACCGACAAACAGACAGGCTTGTGTATGAGTTGTATGGATTGACTGAGGAGGAGATTGAGATTGTGAAGGAAAATGTTTAATGTCCCGCATTAATAAACTACCATGAAAATAAAATGCCATCGTCGTTTCAACCGGGATGTAACCGTCCCTTGTGCTCCTGGAGGATAATTCACAGGAGTATAAAACATCTATTAACAACACCATAATTTATCAGTGCAAGAAGTGCGGTATGATCGGAAGTTAAGACAACACCATAATTTATTATGGTGGAAGGAAGGGCATAACCACCCCTTTTCGCTTGATTTAACCACTTCAGTGGTTTTCAGGACAGGAGCAGACAAGTGGCAATACATTCTCATGTAAAGATTTGGATTCATCTGATATGGGGGACTTTCCACCATGAGCGGATTTTATTCAAGGAACTGAGAATCAAACTTTTTGAACATCTTGTATCCCGGGGCAAAGAAATGGGAGTTTTAATTGAAAAATTAAAACTCCATCCGGAACATGTTCACTGTCTGTTCTCTTTGCCTTCGGATAGACCGCTTGCAAACATTGTAAAAATACTAAAAGGCGAATCGTCCCATTGGATTAATGAGAGTGGATTTCTTGAAGGGAAATTCCGCTGGCAAAGAGGATTTGGGGCATTTTCCATAAGTATGTCCCGGTTGGATACTGTTAAACGATACATTCACAACCAGGAAGAACATCATAAGAGGAAGTCATTTTTGGATGAATATAAGGAATGGGCACAGAGATATGGGGTGTGGGACAATTCGCGGAAAACTGTTAAAACAGTTAAAACATGAGTCTCCGGTATTGTCCTTCCACCCAATTGAAATTGGGTGTTGTCTTAATCCGACGGCAAATCTACTCCACATAAAGACAGATAGACAAGCTTGTATATGAGTTGTATGGATTGACGGAGGAGGAGATAGGGATAGTTGAAGGGAATTGAATTTAATTAAGGTGATAAAATGAAACTTTCACGGCATGTAAAAAATAATATGAAGCTTTACAAAATTCCCAAAACAGATATAATAGAAACTGTTGGATCTCCTGATTTGACAGTAAGGGAAGGAGCCAAAACGATAGCTATAAAAAAATTTACCGATAAATACTCAGGTTATCCGCTCAAAGTAGTTTATAAGAAGAAAAAGGAATTAACAACAGTAATAACAGTCTATCCTTTAAAGAGAAAGCATTGGAGGTAAGCCATGAAAATCAAATATGATAAAAATGTCGATGCCGCATACATACAGATGTCAACAAAAAAACCTGACGGGGCAATAGAAATTACCGAGGGCGTCATCCTTCATACAACTGCAAATAATGAAATTGTTGCCATTGAAATACTGGATGCCACTCAAAAAATTCCCATCAAAACCCTTTACAAACTTGAATTATCTGAAGCTTCTTGAACGAAGACTTTTTTTATATTGAAAACGGGAGGGAATTATAATGGCGGTTGATATGGATATTGATATGATAAAAAAAGAAATGAAGATTCTGTTGAGAGGTACGGCGGAGATAATTTCACAAAAAGACCTTGAAGAGAAACTCATTGAGAGTAAAAAAACCGGCAAACCATTAAAAATAAAACTAGGAATTGATCCCACTGCTCCCAGTGTTCATCTGGGCTTTGCAGTTGTCTTGAGAAAGATGAGGCAATTTCAGGATATGGGACACAGGATCCAGCTCATTATTGGCGATTTCACGGCAAGAGTGGGGGATCCCACCGGCAAAAGCGAAACACGGAAGGTTCTGACCCCTGAAGAAATCACGGAGAACGCCAGGACATACAAGGATCAGTTATCCCTGATACTGGATCCTGAAAAAACGGATGTATATTTTAATTCACAATGGCTGGCCCCGTTGAATTTCGCAGAGATAATCGGTCTTATGTCAAAATATACCGTGGCAAGAATTCTTGAGAGAGATGATTTCACCAACCGCCTGAAAGAAGGAAGGCCATTGGGAATGCATGAGATTCTCTATCCCCTGATGCAGGGATATGATTCCGTAGCGCTGGAGTCTGATCTTGAGATGGGAGGGACAGATCAGAAGTTCAACATTCTTGTTGGAAGAAATCTCCAGAGAGAATATGGTCAGGAACCGCAGATTGTATTCCTCATGCCTATTTTAGAGGGACTTGACGGCGTGTTGAAGATGAGTAAATCATACGGCAATTATGTGGGAATAACCGATCCTCCCAATGATATGTTCGGAAAGCTGATGTCGATTCCTGACAAACTTATATCCAGGTATTTCGAGCTTTGCACCGATGTTCCAATGGATGAGGTCAGGAAAATGGAATCTGATTGTAAGTCGGGAGAGATGAACCCCAGGGACGCAAAGATGAGGTTGGCAAGAGAGATTATCGCAATTTACCATGATTCGTCAAAAGCAAGAGCGGCACAAGATGAATTTCTGAAGGTATTCTCAAGACATGAAATGCCCTCGGATATACCGGAATATGCAGTACCCGATAGTGAGAAAAAAGATGGAAAAGTCTGGATTGTAAAGCTTGTCGAGCTTGCGGGACTTGCTAACAGCAAGAGAGAGGCAAGGCGTCTTATAGAACGGGGATCAGTGAAGTTAAATGGTGAAAAGTTGGAATCCCCGAAAGCCGACATTGAAATTAAAGGTGAGATGATATTACAGGTTGGTAGCAGGAAGTTTGTGAAAATCATATAGTGGAAATATTTATGCAAAAAAAATCGTTTACCCCTTTACATGTTGCAAAATTTCGTGATAATATATTGAAAGTATTTGAGAGTATTCTTAAAGGAGTGTTTATTCGTGGCAAATATTGATTTTGGTAATTTAGGTATGTACTCCGGGACAGCTAAAACTGCAAAATATATGTATCAATCAGGCCGTGCCATGCAAGGGCTTTCAACCACAACGAGAATGACGTCAGCTGTTGACTTATTGACAGGAGGAGCTGGAGTCAACTCGGGAATGGCATCCGAGGCAATTAGCAGCGCAGCAAAGGGAGTTGCCACCACATCCAAGGGTGTTGTCGGCGCGGCGAAGCTTTCAAGGTTTGCAAAAGTTGCAAATTTTGCAGGCAAGGCCGCCCCGTTTCTCGCAAAAGCGAGTTGTGTTCTCGGCGCAGCTGTGGGCGGATATCAAATCGGCCAGGGAATAGGCAATCTTCGTAGTGGAAATACCGCCAAAGGAAAAGAACAAGTGATAAGTGGGACGGCTGATGTTGTTACAGCGGGAGCACTTGCGGTTGCGGCAACTTCAGCGGGAACCGTGGTCGGCCTACCGGTGGCAGGGGTCGCGCTTGCTGTAGCAGGGGGCGCGCAGGCTGTGAAATATGGATATAGATACCGTCACCAGATTGCAAATGGCGCAAAAAAGGTTGGAAACGGAATAGCCAACGGAGCAAAGTATGCTGGAAAAGGAATAGCCAGCGGCGCAAAGTATGTTGGAAACGGAATAGCCAGCGGCGCAAAGCATGTCGGAAATGGAATAGTCGGCAGCGCAAAAACCGTCGGGAGAGGTGTCAATAAAGGATACAATTATGCTTCTAAAAAGGTCTCGTCAGGCTGGGGCAAAATAAAGAGCTTTGCGGGCAATGCGGGCAAAAAGATGTCTGGAGCCTTTGGAAATGGTATATAATATACCATACTGACTATAATAATCAACTAATACGGTTACTATGTTTGACATGAATTAAATTAATACAATAAGGCCGATGGATCAGATCTGTCGGCCTTTTTAATTTATCCCTATGACTTACGCTTTTCAAATAAGAACCAGCTTGAATACGTCATCCTGAATTTGCTTGCTCTGAACTTGTTTCTAATCTTTATATATAATTAACAAAGTACTCACATTTCGCACATGTGAATTTATTGAGAAGTAATAGAAATTATTTCAAGTGCTTTAAGGTGATAACAGGTATTTTTCAGGTGATAACAGGCGTTATAAGGGGTTTAATCGAGTAGGGTAAGGTCATAGTATTTCGCTATGACCTTATCCCTCTCACA
>JAIORV010000005.1 GCA_021107945.1 Vulcanimicrobiota bacterium
TAGCCACTTTTTACTTCCACCTGAAATATCCTACTACATTATAGCAAGCTTCGCTATGTTAATTCTCGAATATAAGATAATCCAGTTTTTGAGAAAGTCATTGGAGTAAAGCAAGTCTTTCGTGATCCGCTCAGAATGACAACCCAACAGCTTTCTCTAATAAAGAAGCGCATGCTCAGAATGACAATTGTGTAAGTCCTGATTTCAGGATAAGGAAATGCGAGAGATGTATATAAAGTTCTTTCAGCATTTCTTTTATATCTCAGCTCATATTTTCCTCCACAATCCTTATCTCCTCTTCCATCAACCCATACAACTCATACATAAGCTTGTCTGTTTGCCTGTCTGTCGTGTCGATCCGGCGTTGGATTAGGACTCCCCCGTCAATTTATCGGGACGAGGACATCCTCCTACGGATCAGACATCCGACCTACTACTTCAATTCTCCACATTAATCCCGGATCTGACCGCTTTCTGTAATTCCGCGAGTTTTTTCTTTATCATGCGGTTACGAGGGGAGAAAGATAATGCTTTATTATAGCTTCCGGCCGCTCCTTTGAAATCACCTTTTTCCTCAAGAGCTTCGCCAATGAAGATATATCCCAGCATCTTCCGGTTTGTACTATGGAAGACCTTCTCAGAGAAGTAGCGGGGGAGATTCTTGCCGCCGGAATATTCGGACAAGTATTTCCTTGCATTTTTCAGCTTTTTTTCCGGTGTGGAGTTAATGGGAGGAAACATTATATCAGCAAGAAGCTCAATCTCTTTTTTGGGGTCATATCCCTCAATTTGTATCCCCTTTTTCTTCAATGTCTCATAAAAAAGATTCCTTGCCTTCAATTTATCCCTTTTCAGTGATTTGCCAAGCATCTTGTGTTTTAAAGCAAGCGCATACTCGGGATATGTCATACATGTATCAAAAGAATCAGGTTTCCATCTGCCTGCGGCGGCGGCGATTCCGTTCAGATAAGGCAATGCTTTGTCCGGGTTTCCGCTGTCAATGTGGATTCTTGCGATTGCTGTGAGTATATCAACTTTATATGTGGGATTCAATGAGGGATTTGAGACGGCCTTGGTAAATTTTTGTAAAGCTTTTCTCCGGTTTCCCTTAAGGTATTCTATTTTTCCCTTTATAATGGGGGCTTCGGGAATGTCGAATTTCTTTATTTTCTCAAATATCTTCTCTGCGGACTCGACATCTTTTTTCCATCCTGAATCCCCTTCCATTTTTTTGCCTGCGGCTCTTTGAAGATAGAGATCCGCTTTGAGGATATTTTCGAAAGTGGAAAACACATGGAACTTGCCCGGCATATCCATGTACTTTATCCCCTCACCAGGCCTGTCAAGCAGTTGGCATACCTCGGTCATCCTTGTTATAGCAAGGCTATTTTCCGGATTAAGCTTGATTGATTTTATATATTTCTTGTAAGCTTCCCTGAATTTGCCTTTCTTTTGGAGAAGCTCGCCCTGTAAAAGTATAATCCTTGCCTTGCCGGGTTCTCTCTCGCTTAGATCCCTGATTATTTTTTCCGCCCCGGCGAGATCGTTTTTCTGCAACATCTCCTCGGCTCTTTGGGCATAGGGATCTTCCTCTGGAATCAAGCTCTTGTTTTGCTGCCCCTTAATTTCATGAACGGGCGGTTCTTGTGCGGGTTGTGGAGGTTTGCCGATATTCTTCTCCAGGGACGGATCATTATCATTCACCACAAAGGGTCCCTCTTCATGCTGAGAAATGTTCGTCATTTTCTGTGAGCTGGCGAAAAAAAATTTATACAAGCCTAATCCTACAAGAAAAAGCGCTATTATTATGACTGATATGATAAATAACTTGCGGATTTTCATAAAAGTATTCCTATTGTGGATCCTTGTCAAGTTTCATTCTGAAGCTTTCCTTGCCGAAATGAATAGAAACCGGACTTCCCAGTTCGGAGAGCTGGATTTTTGAGACTCCACCTTTGACCTCAGGGAAGAATGATACAACACAACCTCTGGTGGTATAGATTTTAATGTTGTTCTCATATATCCTGATCGTGTTCCTGTTACTATCGTCAATAATTTTATAGCTCTCTTTTGGATTGGTCGTAATAGTCAGGTTAAATGTTCCCTTGTAAAATTTCGGCAGGACTTCCACTTCATTATGTTCATTAATGATTTCATAGTGCAGTTTTACAGGATCGAGCTTTAGCTTGTTCATGCGAAATATACTTAAAGGCATTCCATTCTCTTCCAACTCCATGTAAGTTGTGGCCGTGGGAATTTTCGATTCTATTATAACAGGCTCTCTGGTGGTTATTGTTTTTGTTGGTTTTAAAACGTGGTATTTGATTTTCTCAGCGCTCCTGTACCCGAGATAGAGGGCGGTGCATATAATAAAGAGAAGGAAGAAGAGTAAGAAGTAATAGATTGTGCCGCATCCGCCTTTTTTCTCTTCCTCTTTCTTCACGATTTCATCGACCGATTTTTTATGCGCTTTCTGTTCTTCAAAATATCTAATAATTATGATAGTTGAATGGTCTTTCAATCCTCTATCTTTTGATATTGTTGTAAGTCTGTTGCATGCGGTATCCAGGTTGTCCGTGGAATCGATGATCACCTTTATCTCCTGGTTGGGAATAAACTCGCTGATCCCGTCGGTACATAGAACAACCACATCATCGGGTTTGAGGTTATCTGTCTTGATATTGAATTGAATCGTCGGCTCTTCCCCCAACAACTTGGTTTCCGCCGTCCCGGAGGAAGAGAGAGCCTCCGCCACTGTCATGCCTCTCTCCTTCATCGCCATAGAGAACCAAGATTGTCCTTTGGTAAGTTGGGTTATTTCGTCTTTACGGATTCTCAACGTCCGCCCTGAGCCCACATGTGCAATAAACATGGTCTCTTCCACAACAAATACCGCACTCATCGAGACACTGCCCCGGATTCCCTCCTCTTGCGCTCTGGTGTAAATTGTAGTATTGATAAGATTAATTATATCACTTATCCCTCTTTCAACGCGGGGATAGTCCCTTTTGGATCTTATCTTCTTGAATATCTTGGTAGAGAAAAAATTCTCCACAATAGATACAGCGATCTCTGCGGGATGCTCGCCGTCAGCAAAAGACTGGCTGCCATCGGCGACAACCGCCATTAATAACTGTTTGTCCTTTTTATTTTTAATATTTTCGAATGCGGAGGCATCGTGGGAGAAGTTTACCACTTTTCCGCTTTCTGTGGAAGAACTTTCATAAAACTTCATTGGCACTCGCCCATCCTTACATATACATTTCCTGGTAACCTTTTAGTGAAGCCTTTCAACTGTAATTGCATCAAGCCCGCAGTCACTTTAAAAGAAGGCATGGTATCAAATTTCTGTATAATCAATTCCTCAATAGACCCTTCTTCGTCAATTGCACAAAAAATCTTCTTCTCATCCTCATTAAGTATTGAAAAATTGAGTTTAGAAGGATTCTTTTTCTCAAATTCTACATCCATTTCCTCAAGTATATCTTCGGCGCATGTCACAGGTTTTGCGCCGTCTTTTATCAGCATATTACATCCTTTAGAGCGATAGCTGGTAATGTTGCCGGGAACTGCAAACACGTCGCGGTTATATTCCATTGAGACCCTTGCCGTGATGAGCGCTCCTGATCTCTGGGGGGCTTCAACAACGAGACAACCCAGAGACAGTCCACTTATAATCCTGTTTCGAACGGGGAATCGCCAGGGTAATGGTTGTGTCCCAATGGGGAATTCCGTTACAGTCGCTCCGTTTTCCTCGATCTGTTCTCTCAACTTCCTGTTCTCCGGGGGGTATGTAATATCCGCTCCCGTTGCCATTACGGCAATGGTTCTGCCTCCTGCCAAAAGAGTTTCCCTATGGGCGATGGAATCAATTCCCCGGGCAAGTCCACTCACTATTGTGATATTATATCTCGCCAGCTCTTTCGTTATCCTGACTGCCGCCGTCCTGCCGTAGTTTGACGCTCTCCTTGTCCCGACTATAGCTATTGCAACTGCATCAAGCGGCACAATGTTACCTTTCATATATAGAACCGGAGGAGGATCCGGTATGAATTTCAATCCACCTGGATATTTTTCATCCCGAAAAGAAATAATGGAAACCCCAAGTTTTTCCGACCTTTCAATTTCACCCTTTGCCCAGTCAAAGTTATCGGCTCTCAGGATTGCCTCGGAAAGAGCAGCGACATATCTTCTCGGCTCAAGACATTTTATCAGAGCATTACTGCTTGCCTCGAATATCGCTTTCGATTCCGGAAATCCCTCCATCAACTTTTTTATATCAGCAGATTTTATCCCCTTTACCTGTGTGAGCGCAAGGGTATAAACCAAATCTTCCCTGTAATCTTTTTCCATTAAATCTACTCCAGGTAAAATTCCGTCTTCCCAACCAGGAGATTATCTCCCTTGTTAAACGCTCTCCTGTCAGTTATCCTGTGTTGGTTGAGCCATGTGCCGTTAGTGCTTCCCAGGTCTTCGACCCATACCTGTCCCCTGTCGAAGAAAATCCTGGCGTGCTCCCTTGAAGCCGATGAATCCCAGTTTAAAACAATATCTCCCGATTCCCTTCCAACGGTGATACTGTCGATTATAATCATGCTAATTTTGCCGTCACGGGATCTTAGCCTGATCTGTCCCGGTTCCTCGCCGGAGATTTCCCGGGGTAATTGATCCGGTAGGGACAAAACCGTTTTGGAACCCGGGGCAACCGGCATTGCCTGCTCCTCAATTGCCGCCGTCAAAGACTCGGGGATAGGTATCTGGGGAACTGCATGCTTTGAAATGGGACTGGACCGCCTTTTTAGCCCAAGTCGCCGGTAGAGGTCTATGTAATCGGGATATAACTGTTTTACCTTTTTGACATAAGCGGAGCCCTCGGCGTTTCTCCCCAGTTTTTTCACCACTTTGCCCAAGGACATTTTGAGATCGCCTACAATATAGGGATCAATTCCCTCAGCTTCCATCGTTTTTTGAAGTATCCCCTCGGCAAGACTGTAGCTCTTTTTATTAATAAATGACTCCACAAGGAATTGCACGGTCATTACCTGCAAGTTGTCCTCCGGAGCAAAATCTTTTAATAGATCAACAATTTTATCATCCCAGCAGGCTTCGTAATATATCGCCGCAAGAAAGAAAACAAGCTCAGGATTTTCCGGCATAACCGATATGATCTGCTCAAGTGTCGCTATAGCCTGCGGAAGCTTGCCGGCGTTTCTCTGGGATATTGCAAGGAGAAGGTTCAACCCCAGGATGTCCGGGAAAAATGAGAATGAAATATTCTCGGTAACACAAAGAGAGAGCTTGAAAGTGGGTATGAATTTATTTAACTTCTCACCGAGGCTTGTGGGTATGAGCCGGCATTTTGCAAACGACTCTTCCGCTTTGAGGTGTTTTTTTTGCGCAAGGTATAATGCGCCCTGCAAGAAATAACAATCGGTGTATTGAGGATCGGCGGCTATAGCCTCATCCAACTTCTCAAGTGCGATGTCCATATCGCCGAATATCAATGCGAAACAGGCGTTAACAAACGACCTGTCCGCCGAGGAGCGGATCAAGTTCTTGACAAAACTACCCATGAGGTGATTGTGAACAACAGACTCGAAATATTCGACTCGTGGTAGAAACTCGCCGAATGACGGCGCTATGTGCCTCAGAAAAAAGAGCCCCGTAATCCTTGCCTCTCTCTCCTCTTTGTCATCTCCGCGAATTCCCTTTGATATTGTGGATACACTTTTCGCAGCCATCTTCCCGACAAAATCGATGCCAGTTTTCAAAGTATCTATATAATCTTTATTGGTCATATTATCACCCTTCTTTCATGAAATTCTTTCTTTATTTACGAACCTTTTCCTTCTGTTGCATATTAAGCTGTTTTCAGTTATTTATGACATTTTTTAACCGCAAAGACCACAAAGATTATAGAGGTCGGAAACCAGAGTCAGGAAGCTTGAGGCAAGATTCCGTTTCCCATTCCCATTTATTGCAAATTTGCGGTTTGTTATATTATTAAAAAAAAAAGTTTGATAATAAGAAAAATCAGAGAAAATTCCTACTTCTTAGATTTCGCACACCTGACATCTTTTAATTAAATCACTCAATTTGTCAAAAATGCGATTGAGAAATATTCTTTA
>JAIORV010000125.1 GCA_021107945.1 Vulcanimicrobiota bacterium
GGCTATAAACTGTATTTGTTAAATGTCATGAAAGATTAGAAACAAGTTCAGGGCAGGCAGCGCAGGCGCAGGCGCAGAGAATTCTCCGATTTATCTCTGTGCTCTCTGTGTTCTCTGTGGTAAAAAATTATAAGGGCTGAATAGTTACCTTTTTTTTCTATTCACTCCGAGTCGCCGAGGGCAACCACCCCGGGTTTTTTTTTATAAAAAAAGAACACTTCGATCTTAGAGGGGATTTTTCAATATATATAGAAAAACATATATAATTCTCACTAATTCAGGAGGATAAGTGAACAGTATAAAGTCCAGGCTACACATTTCAGACACGGGTTCACTCGACAAAATTAAAAATCTTATTATGGATGGTTATCACAATGTTGAGACCCAATTTTTTGCCATGCCGGAGAATCTCATCGAAAATCTTGACGGTAACATTGAAAAGTTCCGCAAGAAAAAAGAAGAGTTAAAAATTAAAAAATTGATTATGCATGGTCCTCTATTCGATCTCAGCCTGACTTCCAGAGACAGCGAAATTGCCAATATCTCGTCAAGACGATACGAGCAGGCATTATATGCCGCACGTTCATTGAATATTGAAAAAATTGTTTTCCACACCCAATACAACACGCAGTTAAGGCTCCCGGCATATATTAAATCATGGCTTAACGGGACTGCAGAATTTTTCAGCAAGGTGCTTGAGAAAGCCGGGAACGAAAAAATTACGATTTTTATTGAGAATATGTTTGATGAAGACCCGGATCTGATCGGAAAACTAATGGAAACGGTCTCCTCTCCCAGGATTGGAGTATGTCTTGATGTGGGTCATGTGAATGTCTATTCGGTTTATCCTCCGTCTTACTGGATAAAAAAATTATCGCCATACCTGAAATATTTCCACCTTTCCGATAACAGCGGTAAAGTTGACAAGCATTTACCCCTGGGAAGGGGAACTCTCGATTTTTGCGAGATATTTAAGACTATCGAAGAAGAGAGAATTTACCCCGAGTTTTGTATTGAAATGTATAGCGAGAAGGATCACTGGGAAAGCATTGAATATTTAAATAGTCTGGATTATATAGACTTATCCTGACAATTAATTTATTATTACGGCAAAAATTGTGACGACTGACACTAAATTATTTTTGCATATCCAGTAGAATGTATATGTATAATGTGGTAATATTTAAAAAATATGTTTATGTTTAAAGATGAAGAATCTCTGATTCAGGCATATTAAGGGAGGGCGGTTTTAATGAAAAAAGTATTTCCATTGTTAATTTTGGCATTTATAGTTTTTTTATCTCTCTCGCTTCTGACGGGAGGCTGTGGAGGTGGCGGCGGCTCCGGCGGAGGCAATTCCGGAGGCCTGGTAAATATTCAGGTTGAATATCCCCAGGACAAAGCCGACGGATCGATAAAATCCCCAACGCCGACTCCGACACAATATCCACCGCCCAGTTATCTATCTTTTTACCTGATAGATATCCTGGATCCCGTTACCGGTGAAAAGCTGGTGGAAACGACCAGAATTGATTATCCGAATACATCGGCTACAATATCACTGATTCCCGTAGGGCAGGTTATTGTTGTTGTTTCGGGATTCGATGAAAATAATTTTCTCCGGTCACAGGGATCTTCAACCGCCAACATAGTAGCGGATGGCAATACATCAGTGGAAATTTCAACAACACCCGTATCTCCCAGTCCGTTACCCTCACCCACAATCACTCCAACAGTGACACCAACATACACTCCCACGCCCACACCCACAAGCACTCCCACGCCAACACCTACAGTCACTCCCACGCCGACGCCCACTTATACTCCAACGCCCACGCCGACAAGCACGGCAACGCCAACACCAACTCCCACGCCTACCGGTGGACATGGCGTATTATATGTCACCAATACATATAACAACAAGATCACTGTTTTCAACGGGGTGTCAAGAGCATTAAACATACCGCCGGACAGAACCATATATCCATCAGCGGCTTCCACAACCCTTGACAGTCCGCACAACTCGGTCCTGGATACAAGTCGTAATTACTTGTATGTAAGTGATCAAGGAGGAGGAGAGGGTAATGAAGACAGGATAGTTGTATTCCAAAATGCCAGTACGGCGAACGGCGAAACAAATTACCATACAATATGGGCTACCGGTGGATACAACCCGATGAACGGCGTCATGGGACTATATTACGTGCAATCCTCGGATATACTTTATATACTGAACAACGACGGGGGCTCAGGGAATCCATTTGTTCTTGTCTATAATGGTGTATCCGGCAAATCAGGCGGCGTAACTCCCGACAGGGAGATTGTAATGGATGTAAACGCCGCATATTCCGCGTGCGATTACATCTTTGTCGATACATCCAACAACATCGGCTATATAAGCGACTCGGATAATAATAAAATATACAGGTTCGATAATTTCAACACTCTCAATGTGCCTCAAACGCCGACTTCTCCCAGCAGGACGTATGAATCCAGCGATTTCTTGAATGGCAACAGGGGAATTTATGTGTATAACGATACCATGTACGTTGCCAACAAGTATGACAACAATGTCCTTATATTTACGAACATCAGCCAGAAGGCCGGAGGCGACATCACTCCCGACTTCATATTAGAAGGCGCAAGCACAGGGCTTGATGAACCCATCGATATCGCAATGGATCCAGCCAGGGGAATGCTGTATGTCAGCAATTACGGCCTCAGCAGCAGCGAAGGAAGTATCATCGCTTTCAAGAACTTCACCAGCGGAGGTAATATTACCGCCGAATATATTATCTTCGGCAACCAGACCCAGCTATTCGGCCCCTATGGAATTACAGTAGATCCCACAAAAGATCAATAATACAGGAGAGGTTATGAGGTTATAATGAGAAAATATTTTCATTTTATAATAATTACAATAGTCGTATATTTAGCATTTACACTTATTATAGCAGGATGTGGAGGCGGAGGAGGAACGGGAGGATCATATTCCGCCGGAGACGCTCAAATACGGGTGGAATATCCCCAGGATAGATCCGGCCGTCAGGAAAAATCGCCAACTCCCGCGCCCACATCCACTGCCTCTCCGATACCGCCTCCTGATTTTATTTCATTTTACCTTATCGATATTCGAGACCCCGCTACGGGGATGAATCTTGTCGAGACCACCAGGATAGACTATCCTGCATCCTCGGCATCTATCGGTGAAATCCCGGTCGGCCCCGTACAGGTTATAGTGGCGGGCTTTGATCAATACAACTATTTGCGAACTTATGGAATCTCGAACACAGAAATTGTTGAAAATCAAAATACGGCCGTGGAAGTAATCACAACGCCGGTTTCACCAAGTCCCCTGCCGTCTCCCAGCCAAACACCGTCACCCACGCCAACATATACTCCTACGCCGACACCGACATATACTCCTACGCCCACACCAACCGCCACATATACTCCAACGCCCACACCGACCGCAACATACACTCCAACACCGACCCCCACAACACCGGGTTATGGCGTGATGTATGTGAGCAATAAACTGGGCGACAATATCACGGTCTATAATCATGCCTCAAAAGCTATTTTCAACACCCCTCCAAACCGCACAATCGAGAGAGCGGGAGCCAATCCCCTCAATGATCCGAGGGATGCAACAATGGATCCTTCAAGCAGGGATCTTCTGTATGTCAGCGACCAGGGAGGAACAGACAATACCGAACAGGTCGTTGTATTTAACAATGCCCATACCGCCAACGGCTCATTATCTGCATTCCATACTTTTTATTCCAATGGCGCGATAAGATCCATGAACGGGATCTGGGGAATGTACCTGGACGAGGGCGGCGATAAGCTCTATACATTAAACTATAACAGCGGAGCCAAACCTTTTGTGCTTGTATTTAACAACGCTTCAACGAAGCAGGGAGAAGTTGATCCCGACAAGGTCTTTATCCTCAACATCAGCCCGCCCACAAAGGCAAAATATATGTTTGTGGATATGCAAACAGATGGGGCACACCACACAGCATACATCACCGATGATTTCAATAGCGCGATTTATGCAATTGACGATATCAACAACCAAACTCCCGGTGCGCCATATAGCTATGATCCCGACAGAACAATCACGGCACAGGGGCTGGGAGAACTGGACGGATGCAACGGGATTTTCGTCCATAACAATACAATTTATACAGCATGCGGCAGCAACAAAAGCGTTACAATCCTGAGCAACGCGTCAACTCTGAGCGGCGCGGTTGCAAGCAAGGCCGTTATCAAGGGGGCAAATACTACATTCGTTCACCCCGTGGCTGTTGCGCTTGATCCGTCAATTGATACTTTGTATGTTACAGATTACGAAGAATTGGGTGATGGAAGAGGCCCAACCGGAAGAATCCTGGTGTTCAGGAATGTTTCAACATTGAGCGGCACTGTTAACATTGCGCCACATTACATACTCTCCGGAGCGTCAACCGGGCTTAACGCCCCATATGGCCTTTTCGTGGATGTTTTAAGGAATGAGTAAATAACTCAACCTGATTGTGAAGCGAGTTTCTTCATCGTTAAGCCGCTGAAGCGGCTTAGGGGGAGGCAGCTTTACAACAAGCCGCTTCAGCGGCTTAAAGCTGAGAATTTTCTTTTAAGAAGGTTCCCACAAAGCAATATAACTGGCATTTCAGATTAAATAAACCAAATAACCATAATAGATTGAGCGACGGTTTAAACGGGACCAGTGTTTATTTTTGAGTATTCAGGCGGTGAAAAATATGAAAAAGACTTGTTCTTTCAATTCTCCCATTAAAGGCTTTCTTATTTTTTCATTTGTTTTAACTATATTTTTGTTATCCCATCAATTCCGCCCGACATCGGCACATGCTTACAACTCATCCGTAATAACGGCGGAAGACGAGAAAAGCACCGGTGAAACGGGGATCGAAGATTTCACTTTCACCGTTAATGAAAAAATAATAAAGGGAAATTCCCTTAAAGAAAAAGACGGAATCCGGATTGACGGTGAAACGTTACATAAGGTTATGAAATCTCTGGGGATCAAATCCTCATACTCTGCAGATGCGAAAACCCTCACATTAAGTGAAAGCTCGATAAACACAGACAACCTGAAACTGCCCAAAGCTCAAAAAAATGCCTTTATTATTGTGATAAACGGCAAAATATTTAAAACAAAATTTAAAAAATCTGGAGAGAAAAATTTTATTCTCATTGATACTGTGGAAAAAATTGTGAAATCAACCGGGGCAAAAATAAACACAGACAGAGCTTCAAACATATCCGCCGTCACAAAAGAGGAGAAAACAGCAAAATCACCAGACTCCCATAAGAAAGAAAAAAAAGAAGACATCCTGGATGTGCCGATAAAACCCGATATAGCAGGCAAGGAAGCGGTGGAGGCTATAGGACTGTATATGGGATCCCTCAAAAAACTCTTCGATAAAAACAAGCCTTCTCAGGGGGAGATAGGCAATTTCAGAAAACTCCTTGTGAATCTTGTGGCGGGAGAAGAGATTGATGCCGGGGATCTGGCGGGCTTTATAGGAAAATTCACCAGAATAAAAGAAGGCTTAAAGAAACTGAATCCCCCGGGGGCAGAAACAAGAGAGATTCAGAGGCTCGCCAAAAGCCTGATTGCCAAGAGGATAAAAATCATCGAGATAGGCATAAAACTCCTAAAGATTCCCAAAGGTGAATCCAACCCCAACATGGGAAGCGACCTTATCATGCTGATGAAGCAGGTAAAAGATGAGGAGAACCAATTCAACGATAAAGTTAGAAAAATAAGGGATAAATATAAACTCGGTCCAAAATGATTTGGGTGCACATGTTTCCTGTCAAAAATATTTATTACTATTCAGATCCCACCA
>JAIORV010000055.1 GCA_021107945.1 Vulcanimicrobiota bacterium
TCCTAGGTGTTTATTGGCATTTTAAAGCTGTTACATCCATTTTGCCAGAGGCTCATGTAACGGCGATATCTCATGTAATTATAGAGCCGGAAGATCCATTGAAATATGGATTTTCAACAAGGGTTGTTTAAGGACTGGGCAAGTTTTTTTGCTGACTTGTGGCTTGTATGAAGGTAAAACGCGGGGTGGGTGGTCTTGAGGTGATCTAATTCCTGAGCATCGGTTTTGGTAGATGCAGATTTCCCGATTAGAGGTATATGGCTTCTGGATGGTGGGCAGTGTCCTTAATTAGACCGCATAATAAACTGTTGTGTTAAATCAAACAGTTATTTCGGGTTACCGATGTCGATTTTAATGGTTTCTAAATATTTGAGTGATGTAATCATCCGATAGTGACTTGCTCTAAAATGTGATATATTTAAGTTATGCGGTCTATTGTAGGACACTACCGGATGGTGGTGAGTGGAGAGCACAATGATGATGTAGACGTGAATAGAGGCAGACAGATCCCGCTACTGGATGCGGTCATGTTTATGCAGGTGTCGGTGGAGCGCATAGAGATTGGTCAGGTTTATATATCATAATGATGCTGTTTTACAATGCATGGGACGATGTGCTTCGCATAGCAGGCTTATAGTATTGTTGTTGACTTGTTACAGTGAACATGCAGAAGCACATGGTACGGTAAACGCAAAATCGATAGATGCAGGCTCTGTACTTAAGTCCGGGGTTTGTTGACCGCAAAATGGGATTACATGCTCAGATCGGAGATTAAAATGCCATCCAAAGAATTTGTTGAGTTACAAAAGAAGAGGATCAGACAACTATTGTTTAACTTCAATATAGCTTATTTCTATACCTTCATTGCTGGTATTTTTGTTTCGCTTTCAGTTAATATCTTCACTACTGCACTTTTAACGGAAAACTTACCAATCAGTGTTTACGAGATACATTGGCTGGCTTTGACCCTCTTCGTATCCGCTATAAGTGCTTTTGGAATAAGTGCACTTTTAGAAAACGCACGAGGTGAATGGGAATCAGCAGGTTCTCCCTATGACCCAGAAGTGATAAGAGGCTTTATAGAAGATGAGAAACGACTACATTTGATGAAGTTTTTCTTTTGGATTATTTTAATTAGTCTTGTAGTCTCCATACTTATGGTATTTAAGTATAGTTTTGTAACAGACATCAATACTACCATGGCCAATACTACCATGGCCAATACTACCATGACCAACATTACTATGGCAACAAAAAACTTATCGATATAAATTACAATTTTTAAGTTTGTGAGGGATAAAGAATGGTTGAAGGTATCGGGACAGTAATGAATAATCCTCGTAAAGGTTGGCCAACTATAGATGATTTTCAACATACACGAGTTTTTCTTGATAATGACCTTATCACCCAGATTGAGGACTTAATAAAGAATCATAAAATCTGTCTTATCAAAGGTGCCGAAGGGAGAGGCAAAACAGTTTTGGCAAGAACTGTAGGACTTAATAAATATAATGAAAATTGGAGAGTATATTTTATTGATGCTAAAGAAATCAGATGGGACACCATTAACAACGAGTGCAATGCAATTGAAGGACTGGGGAAAGATAAAAAGACTTTATTCATCATTGAAAATGCTCATTCTCCTTCATGTGAACTCACCTTAAAATTGATAGAGTCTGCAACTATTGCGCACCAAAGGGCTTCATTTATCTTTACTTCAAGAAGAATAATCCTTGATGAGGCAGATTTTCTTATGGAAAACCCATTCGAAGAGTGGGAAGAAAAAGGATGGTATGTTGACTTAAATCCAGGATTGCTGACAATTCGTGGGATCATAGAACAATTTATTTTCATAAACAATATGAATTATTCTATTACACACGAGGATGAATCCTGGATAGAACATGAATTTGGAAAAGAAGCAGCGAATCTCCGCAGGTTAATATGGTACCTTGAAGCATGGAAAGAGAAAGGGGGTGTTCTTTCTTCAATAGAAAGGCGTGAAGTTTTGAAGAAAATAGTAAGAGACCTTATTAATCCACTTGATCCTGACCTTCAACAAATGTTCCTAAAGGTTTCGGCGGTATTCCAATTTGATCTAAATTTCTATGGAGAGCATTTCGATAGAGGGATTCTTACAAACCTCGCTGAAAAAGGTGTTATAAGATTTTTATCTGGATATTATTATAGGCTGCAGCACTCATCAGATGCCGCCTATACAATAGAAGCTGAAGCTATCTTAAGAGCAAATAAAGATGCTGATACTATTACAACTGACATTCTAAAGGAATACCTGCAAACAAAGCCGGAAAACTACTTTGAATTAATGAAGGCGTTATTTGAAAACAGGAAAAAAAGTATTTTGTCGAATATTTTTGGAGACCAAGAAATCTATAAAACCATTTTAGATATGATTAAGCAAGATCGTATTATAGTTGTTAGTTTTGTTGTTGGTTATTTGACTTGGGCATGCGGCAAAGAAAAGGGATTAGAGTTTTGGTTTCAATATAAGAAATTTCAGGGCGATTCGCATAAGGAACAAAAAGAAAAACTTAAAGCCAAACTTGCTGGGGCGTTTCTTTTCGAGGTTAGTTTCCTATTATTGTTTTTAAGCAGGGTGAATGTTAATGAAAAAGACTGGTTAGCGAATGAGGTTTTAGATGAAGATGTTTTAGTTCAAAACGCAAAGTCTGCATCTCTTTCAACGATTGTAACTTTACTTAAATTATTGCCTGAAGAAAAATCATCAACAATCATCTCTAAATTGGATCCAAATGTTATAGCGGAAAAGACAAAAGACGTATCAGAATCCCTTAATGCTATCTCAATGTTATTTCAATTATTATCTAACGAAAGAGCCTCAACCATTATCTCTAAATTGGATCCAAATGTTATAGCGGAGAAAGCGAAATCTTCTACTGCTCAGAGGATAATGTGGACTTTGAAGCAATGTTCAAGGGGTACTTCCAATATAAATTTTGCAAATTCATTCTTATTGGCTGTTAATAAAGAAGGTGAGTTAATAGAAAAACTTAAAAATTCAGATCTATCAATAGTACTGGAATTTTTACGTATTACTAAACGTGTAAATCTAGATTTATTTAAAGAACTTAATTCGAGTCTTTCCCCATACTGGCTACAAATTTGTCTTTCTTCAGGTCTAAACACAGTCGCTCGTCAACTTGGAGCGCTTCATCTATATGAATCTCGTTGGCCATTTGGAGATCCAGAAGAGTCAGCACGATCAATAGTTGAAAATTTGACTTTAATAGAACTTTCTAAACCAATTGGAGAATTATACAATCATAACACAAAGCCACTTAAGGTACTTGGCAAGTTATTGTATTTTGCCCATCGTATTGGTTTTAAAACTGACAAGGACGCAATAGAGAAAATTGCGCTACAAATAGTGAACAATATCGAATTAAAAAAACAAGAAAAGTATAATCTTGAGGAACTTTCTCTTTTGGTGCACAATGTTAACAAGTGTAGTGAATTGGCATGGGGCCAACTGTGCAGAAGAATCTCATCAGAATTGAACTTGCTTGATTATGTGAGTATCCCCTTTGATAAAGGATTGGCTGTGCTGATTTGGCACATTCATCAGTACGACGAAAAAAAGTGTCAAAAGCTGACTGACAAAATCTTCAGCTTAGATTTCAATAAACTTTTAGATAGCTCAGAGACTAAAGCAGTAAGACTTCTTATTTGGAATCTACTCCAAATCAATGATTTAAAAGTAAAAAAATGGATACAAAATATAGAAGATGATAAATTTGTTTCAAAAGCATCGGCGTCATCAAATAACGAAGCACTTATGCTATTATGGAGTCTCTACCATACTGATAAAGAAAAAACAAAAAGGATTACACGTTCTTTTGCAAATAATTTGTTGACAGGTTTGACTAGAATAGAACCAAAGGATATACCTCTTTTAGGATTTTTTTTATTTAATGATATCCAATTTGATCTGAATATGCCTGGCCCCCCTCCATATAAAATTGCAGAAGATATTAGCGAAGACATAGGTCTTACGAGATTAGCATTTTGTATATTCTATCTTGAGAAGAAGAAGAATACATTGCACAAGGAGTTTTCAAAAGAGTTCGAAAAACGCCTGTTTTTAGGAAATATAGAATTTTCTATAGAAGAAAAAATAAAGAATATCCCATTCGAAAATACAAGACAACTGTTTATTGAAATCTTTAAAGATTTTAATATTCCAAATGAAGCAGATTCAACTTTCGTTGAAATTATTCGTTATACCAAAACATTTATAGAACAAAATAAAATGAACAAAGTAGCTTTTAGTCAACTGCAAGATTTCCTTCTCAATAATCCGACAAGCAATCCTATCTTCAAGTCTAAAGCTGAGTGTCGTAACTGGATCAATAAAGCTATAGAATATGGAATATATAATATAGAGCAAATTCCACACTATAAAAATCCATCTTGGACTGTAAATTTATTATCTCTTAATACAGATAATAAGCTTGTTTCATGCACCATCGATGGATGCAGCCCTAGTAGAATGATAGAGTAGAGAGATAAAAACCTCCATCGATGTAATGTGGTCAGGATACGGCAGGAATGTGTTTGATACCAAATGCTCCTATCACCCACTCTTCGGTGACAGAAGATTTCGTGGACCCATAAACAATACGTAGATGTAACGGATAATTTGCTGATTGTGGTCTAATGTCGTGGTGTCGAAGACTCTATGCGGGTACGTTCAACGCTTGGGTTAGGGGGAAGCGCATTGCCATCAAGTCAAATTGCAACGTGCGCGCACATCAATGAACTTGTGTGTTGAACCTATGAACGGACAGCTTGAACTTCACTTATGCACAGCCTCCACGGGTTCCTCCCCACTGACCATCAGGGCACCCAGCAATATCAGCCCGTCGCCTGCCAGTATCGTTGAAGTGATCGGCTGGCTCAGGATGATTGCGGCAAAGACCACAGTGCTAATGGGCTCCAGCAGCGCGATAATGCTGGCATTCTGTGCCCTGACATGCGTAAGACCACTGAAGTAAAGTGTCAGACTCGTAACTGTAGGAAGAATACCCAGGAGTATGAGTAGATACAGGTTGTCCAGCAGTAATTCCCATGATATGGCGACAGAATAGGGTCGGAAGATTGTCAGGATTATGAATATTGCCCACGCTGCCTGTGCCGTTCCTGTGTAATAGCCCTTCAGATATCTGGAGGTCAGGATCATGCAGGCATAGAGCAGACCCGAGATCAGTCCGCACCCAAGCCCGATGAGATACATGCTTATCATAGAACACTGCACCGGGCCGGATGACAAGGATAACCCCTACCAGTGACAGAACAAGGGCGGATAGGCTGTGCCGCGTGATGGCCTCTTTTAATGTGAGACGAGAGAGGAGGGTGATATAGATGGGAGCGGTGTACAGCAATGGAGACTGTCGTTATATTTAACAGAGACGAAGTAAGAAAGCATGGTGCCTGCCTGGAGTATACCTGGAAAGGCTCAACACATCATTTACACTTTTTTTATTCAGAACTACTTTTCAAATTTTTTACATTTTCACCGATCTTGCACCCATAAATCTTGATAAGACCTGCCTATTCTACCCATGTCGAAAATATGCTCGCTAAAGCACGAAGTAAAAATTAAATATGGTTCAACCAAACTTATTTGACCTCATCGTACCCGATCTCTTCTTTAGTCAGGTAACATGCAGGGTCATCAGCCCATACATTATCATAGATGGCTTCTGCCCGGACACGGAAATTAGCGTTACATATATCCAGCCATTTACATTTTGCACATCTGTTGGCATTAGCTTTT
>JAIORV010000058.1 GCA_021107945.1 Vulcanimicrobiota bacterium
TGTGAGAGGGATAAGGTCATAGCGAAATACTATGACCTTACCCTACTCGATTAAACCCCTTATAACGCCTGTTATCACCTGAAAAATACCTGTTATCACCTTAAAGCACTTGAAATAAACTCTATAATTTCTTAAAAAGTAACTGTTCAACGCAGAGGACGCAGAGGACGCAGAGTTTAAATGAAGTTAACACTTCAGACAATTATTAATTCCATGAAATTTAGGTAGAGGTTGATTCCCAGACCAGCCTGAAATGTTGTAAAATCGTGGTTTAGAAATCCCCAACAAAAAGAGGCTGAATAGTTACTTAACAAATTCACATGTGCGAAATGTGGGTGTTTAATATGGTTATTTGGGCGGCGGGACGCCACCCCCACCATTATAATAATGTTGGGGGCTGCAAATTCAAGATTAATAACACTGACCTTTATTGTGTAATCATTGACTTCATGTTCATCCATCTTCTGAAGGCCGTCCAGGTTAATTCTCCCCTGAACAGCATTCCGGCGGCAACGAAAGCCATCTTGATGAAATTGGACATTTGTGCAAGAAACACAAGTGTCCCGGGATTTTTCCTCAAGTTCCTGTTATTATAAAATTTCCAGAGGAGACTCTTTGGAATGAAGTTCTTGGTCAAAAGGACAAGAAGCGCCGCCCAGTATTGATCCTCAGGCTCCCTGGGGTATGCAAGATCTACTCTTAACTGTCTGAACGTCTTTGTATCTTTACCTTCAATCTGATCCTCGGTTATGATTCCTTGCTCGAGTAATTTACGTGCAACTTCCGTATTGGGGAATATGGTAAGGGAGAAAAGGTACAACTCAAACGGGCGTTTAAAGCTCATTAGAAGTTTAAAAAGCCTTTCCTTGTCCTCGGTGATTGACAAGGGATCGTCAAGAATCACCTGGTATCTTGCATCCAACTTGAGATCATATAGAATTGCCGCCGCCTCTTTTATTTTTTCTTCCGGGACATTTCGATCATATAGTTCTTCTGTAATACGGAAGCTGTTCTGGATTCCCATAAAGACTATCTGGAGCCCGGCCTCTTTCATTAGCTTGAAACGCTCTTTGGTGACAAGCTTGGGCTCGGTGAAGCATTCGAAGGGGAGATCGATCTCCTTTTTATATTTTTCCCTGAATTCTGCAACCCAATCTTCCTTAAAGTTAAAGACTTCATCGTCAAACTTGATACGCTTGAGATTGAGGAATGTTTTTTTTGCGAGTTTCAATTCCTCTATGACATTGTCAACTGATCTTGTGCGGTAATATTTTCCAAGTCCATTATAAATTTTTCTAAGAGTTGAATTGTAGCAATATGCGCAATGATACGGACATCCCCTGGATGTGATTATCTGAAAAATGGGATCGTTTATCATCGGATCCCCCTGCTGAATCTTGTCCTCGAATATTTGATATTTATCCACCGATGTGTAATCCCTGAAGGGAAAGATGTCCAGATCTTCTACAAGATTCGAGAGTGGATTCTTTATTATTTTATCGCCTTTTCTGAACCATAGGTTGTTAATGTCCGTTATGGATTCAAGAGGCTCTCCCTTTCCCAATCTTTCGCAAAGTTCAAGCAATGCAAACTCACCCTCGCCCACACATGTAATATCCGCTGTTTGTATGGATTCATCGGGACAAAGAATAACATGTGTTCCTCCCCATATGACGGGCAGTCCGGTTTCTTTTCTTATCATCTGCGTAATTTGAACGGCGACATTGAGATATGCGGAAGCGCGCAGGGAAATTGAAGCAATGTTTATTTTTTTCTCTTTCAAAAGCTTAATAAGATTCTTTAGCTCGGAATAGGTCGGCGGTGAAAAGAAGTTGTTTTTCCAGTCCTTGAAATATATCTCGGCTACGTAAAATCCGTGTTTTCTTAAAAGCGCAGCCATAAGCCTGACTGCGTTATTTTCAAGATCATAGAGGGATATCAATGCAATCCTGCAATTGCTGATTCCCCGGGATGCTGATTGCCCTTCGTTTACATTTTCATCATTCTTTAATTCAGTTTCCTTTGTTTCAACTCCCGATGTCATATATTTTATTCCCTCTGCAAAATATTTTATCAGTTCGACTCCCGCTTCTTTTTTTGGCATAATAATTCACCGCTTGCCTTCAAAATAATTATTTACTGCAACGATTCCTTTACCTCGGAGATTTTCTCGTCATATGCTGACTTGAGACCTGTCCAGATCATTACAATCTTGCCTTCCTTGCCGACGAAGCTTAAGAAACGATCCTTCTTGAGATAAGTCAATATTTTATATGGCTTTTTATTAATTGTGAGAGTCGGCTGTTTATAGACCTTCATAGCCGAGGCCATAGGAGCGCCGACATAAAGTTTCCTGTCGGTTACATATTTGACGCCTTTTGATGTTCCCCTCATTATCATCACGGATGTGACTTTTAGTGTGTTCTTGTCATATGTAATATCCATTCCATACCTTTTTCGATATAGAATTGTGGTCTTATCCTTGCTCCTGCCGTCCAGATTCCCGAATTGCTTTACAACGTCCTTTATACTTGTTATTCCGAATTGAACCCATCCAACACTGACTCCGGGTTTAATTATCCAGGTATCGTCGCCCCGGGCATGTCCGGGGATGATGGTTGTGAGAAGTACAATTGCAATAATTGTCATTAATGCTATTCTACAAGTTTTCATGTAATCGCCTCCAGATGCCTTTCACCGTTCAGGTATCTTTCCTCCCAGTTCGAAGTATATTTTCCGTGCTATGTCATAAAGTCCTACCTTTCGAAGGATCTTGATAGCGACATCCTCAAGTTTTCCCCTGGTAAGTCTCTTGTGGGCTTTTCGGAGCTTTTCTCTCACCGGGAGATTATATGGGCAAATTTTCTCGCATTTACCGCAATTAACGCACGCTTTGAAATTCTTGTCGAGCTTCCGATATTGATCCCTTGCGTATGTTGCACTTAATATCAGGTAATCTTCACACCTGAAAATATCGGAAATCGGTATCTGACTGGAGCATACCTTTTCGCAATACCTGCAACGCCTGCAAAATTGGTCGGGCAGGTGCTTTGCGTCCTCGATAATCTGGGCTTTTTCTTCCTCGGTTATACCACCGTATCAAGCATCACTTGCTCGACAGTTGAGCATCCGGGAATTACTGTTGACACATCATGGCTTAATAAAAAATCTAACGAAGCTTTAACACTTTTCAGGTTGCCTCCCGCAAGAGGTTTCATTATTATTGTCCCGATATTCCTCCTCTTAACAACATCTTTGATATTGTCATAATGCTCTCTCTCGATTGCGCTGAAGGGGAATTGTACGGTGTCGAAGATATCCGATTCCAGCACTTCCGGCAGTATTTTGGGATTGTGGGAGGAAACACCGATGAAGTCAATACAACCTTGTTTCTGATAATAACGCAAAGCTTCCAGCGCGCCCCCGGGGGATTTTATTTTCTCGAATTCCTTCAAATATTGGAGATGGTGAATCTGATATAAATCAATCTTTTTAACCTGCAGCTTTTCAAGGCTCTTTTCTATCTCTTTGCCAGCCCTTTTTGCTGAGCGTTGGTATGTTTTTGTTGCAATATATGTTTCGTCCCGCCTGTCCCTGAGGACCTCTCCTATCACTTCCTCAGAGTCGAAATACCCTCTTGCCGTATCAATAAAATTGACTTCTCTGTCGAGTGCCGTATGAATAATTTTTCCTGCCGATTCCCGATCTGGATGTGTCTGTGATATGACCCCCATCCCGCCGAGTCCGATGCATGATACCATTAATCCTGTTCGTCCAAGTTGACGAACCTGCATTTTTGGTTTTAATTCGCTGTCATTATTCATTTCAATACGTTTTTGTAACTCTTCAATATAATTGAAATTAATTGAAAAGTTCTTTCCTTTTTCCTCTGCGCTCTCTGCGTCCTCTGCGTTGAATAGCAACCAATTTTATAACCTGTGCGAGGCGTTCCCAGTGAGAAATTCCATTTTTAAAAGCGACAATCCACCCCTGACAATTCTCTTGAGTTCTTCAAATGTGCCGATTTTCAGGAAAGTCTTAAATACTTTGACGGGATTGTAATAAAAATCCCTGTGAGCAGTCTTGAAAGCTTTGATTAATTCGTCTTTACTTATATGCTCTTCCCAGGCGGTAGGAAGATCATAATCGGATCCCGGGTCTTTCATAAAATCATTCCAACAGTTTTCATCATATAGTCCCAACTCCGCCCCTTTTTTGAAAAGCTTAGTGTCAGGATATGGAGACAGCAGAGCATAAACTACATAATCCGGATCAAGATCACGAATAAACCGTACGGTATTCATAATATCTTCTTTGTTTTTTTCGTATGGGATACCTATCATCATATAGGCAACAGCCGTTAGACCGATATCCTTTGTGAATTTGAAGACTTCTTTGATTTCTTCTATAGTCAAATTCTTGTTGAGGGATTCCAGTCCCTCGTTTGTCCCGGTTTCAACACCATAGTGAATTTTTGTGCATCCTGCTTCCTTTGCCAGCTTCACCATCTCGGGCGTGCTTTCCCTGCAGGTCGCCTTGAATCCCCATCTCATCTTTATGCCCCTGCCCAGTATCTCTCTTGATATTTCCGTAACTCTCTCGGACGTTCTGTTGAAGAGGTCGTCAATAAAATGAATCTCTTCTATCCCGTATTTATCCCGGCAATATTCCATTTCATCAACAATGCTTTTTGCGGATCTGACACTGTATCTCTGGTATGTATTACAGAAATTACAGCGATAAGGGCATCCCCTGGATGTAATCATTGTCGTTGTATTTGCCGCCTTCATTCCGGGTGTGTAATAGGCATCTCCCGGCAGTGAGTCCCTGTCAGGAAACGGCAGGACATCAAGGTTTTTGCGTATAGGTCGCTCAGGATTCTTGTGAATCTCCCCTTTTTCATCCTTGTAATAAATGCCGGCTACTTTATCTAAATCGGAATTGTTGCTAAGAGCGTCAAGCCATTCCGGCAATGTCTCTTCCGCATCTCCCCTTGCCACGGAGTCAACCTCGGGAATGGAAATCGCTTGATCCGGGAAATTCCAGGAGTGCGCTCCGCCGATTATGATATGAGCTTTTGGAAGCTTGTGGCGGACTCTGCTGATCACAGAAGTTACGTCAACAAGATTATGGGTTTGTACGGTAACGCCCACCACATCCGGATTCCCGGCACAGGCGGCGTCTGCCACCTCTTCTGCCGTCATATTGAAAGGCTGTGCATCAAAAAGAAAAACCTCATGGTTTGAATGCTTTTTTATGGCAGATGAAAGATACATTATCCCCAGGGGTGGAAAAAGGTAGATGTCTTTTCCATTGAATATATCAGGAACACCTGCCCATACCTGATGAGTTTTAGGCGGATTTATCAAGGCAATCTTCAAGCTATAACACCTCTATTTGTTTGGTATTTCCTGTGGAATTATACCAGAAAAGACCTGTCTATTCAAGAACAAAGAAGGCAAATATTCGGCTCACCCCATGAAAGACAGGCTTTTATCCCGGATAATGCTTTTTTAATTCACCGCAGAGGTCGCAGAGAATTTATTGTGTACGAGGATTCACTGCCAATTAAACTCATCAATTTTCAGGCATTCTCCGATATGATATGGGTGCACATGTTTCCTGTCAAAAATATTTATTACTATTCAGATCCCACCATCA
>JAIORV010000184.1 GCA_021107945.1 Vulcanimicrobiota bacterium
TCAGGAGATTCAATCGTTTTCAGGGCAATCCGGCGTCCCTGAGAAGTATGATAGCGCCGTTCCGTAAAATGATGACAAACTAAATTACGCGGAGTATAACATGCTTGGAGTAAAGATGGTTGATACATATACATATGGAATGAAAGTAAAAGGAGCTACCTGGTGGGATGGCACAATTTTAGAATAATGCAAAGATAGGGGTCAGGTCTTGAAATTGGTAATTCTTTATTTGATGATAAGAATGCGAGAAATGAATTCGCTCCCATAATCCCTGATAGGAAGGTGAGAAACGAAATCGCCACCAATTATGCTATTGCTTACTATAACCGGAGCGCGTCCTATTTCCCCATCATTTGATCAATCTCAATCTCCGAAGATCCTCGTTAGTCCATTCAGCTCTCCTTACAATCTCAGACAAAGTTCCTATGGGAAAGGTATCTTTCAGATGATGAAAAGCTACTGTTATTTTAATCCGTCCTCTGGAGTAGGTTCGATGACTTCCCCTTTGACGGGCTAATCTGAAACCATCTCTTCGCAAAGCTGTCACAATTTCCCGGGCGGTTTTGTTACGCAATTTGTCTATCATATATTTGCCACCACAGCCGCCGAGGGAATGATATTTGTCCCGCCAATTTTCTCCACAGGTATAATATCGCCGTCCTCCAACATCGCCTCGACGTGACATTGAACCGCCTCCTGGATATTCCTCAATGCCTCATCTTTCGAATAACCCCAGGAAGTGCACCCCGGCAAAGCTGGAACCAGGACACTCCAGCGGCCGTCTTCTTCTTCGTGAATCTGCACTTTATAGACATAAGCTTTCAAGATTTACACCCCCGTAATTTAATTCTATCATCCCATTTCGCCATCTTCCCCTCAACTTCTTCCTGTGTATAAATCCGCCCCTCGTCTGCGTCTTTTAAACCACGCTCAATTTTCTGAAGAACGTAAAGATGATATTGAATATCCTCCAATTCGCAATCATCCGGTAATCTTTCAAGTAGCTTGCTGACTTCCTGTTTTGCCGATTGCATCTCATGCCTCCTCCCCGGTTCACATTCGAGTTTTGCCAAGATGGCTTTCATTAGCGATCTCATAGTATTGCTTTCATCATACTAAATCCGGAATTAATTTGCAATAGAATTCGGAACCGGCGGTTATTTATTTTGAGCATTTAATAGCTTCAATGAGGTGAAGAAGATGAGACTGTCCCCATGTATCCCTTGACGGAAGATACTTTTGTATCCTATAATAAACATAGGATACAAAAGTTACTCACATGGGAGGTTCCGGTTGTGGGCAGGATTATCATGCACATTGATATGAATTCATATTTCGCCTCGGTGGAACAGCAGGCCAACCCGCATCTCAGGGGAAAGCCCATCGGTGTGGGTGGTCCCAATGACGGGCGCACGGTTGTCGCCGCCGCGTCCATAGAGGCGAAAAGGCGCGGGGTGAAAAGCGCAATGAGCATATACGAAGCCCGGAAGATTTGCCCTGACATAATTTTCGTCCAGGGCGACTATCACAAATATGCCTGCGTGACCGACAGAATCGTGCGAATTTTCCGGCGTTATTCGCCTGTTATGGAAATCTTCAGCATCGACGAGGTCTTCCTGGATGTCACCGACACGCTCGCAACATACCGGTCTGCGGTTAAATCGGCATACGAAATAAAGCGGGCAATAAAGAAAGAGGTAGGGGAGTGGCTCACATGTTCCGTGGGCATAGCTCCCAATAAGCTCATGGCGAAGCTTGCCTCCAATATGAAGAAGCCTGACGGACTGGTCGTTGTAATGAAAAAAGACATACCGAAGCTTTTAAATAAAATAGAGCTTGACGATCTTTGCGGCATCGGCAGGAGGACGAAGAAGAATCTTCTGTCCCTGGGCATAGACACCGTGGCTAAATTGGGTGCCGTTCCCGTGGAGAGGCTTGTTGACAAATTCGGAAAATGGGGGTATCTGCTTCACCATATGGGCAGGGGCGAGGACGAGTCGCCGGTTGTGCCTTATTATGAGATCCCGGAGCCGAAAAGTATGGGGCATTCATATACTCTTCCCCGGGATACGAACGATCCCGATGTGATTTTCAGCACTCTTCTTCGCCTGTCGGAACAGGTCGGCAGGCGTATGCGGGCGGAGCGATTCCTGGGGCGTATAGTGCACGCTGTGATCCGCACATCCGAGTTTTCCTCGATGGGCAGGCAGAAGGCGCTTAAACGTTATGTTGATGACGGGTACGAGATTTACAAAGTGGCCGGGAAGATAATAGAGAGCTTTCACTACCGGGGCGCCGTCAGGCTGGTGGGTGTATCTGTCAGCGGCCTGGTACAGGATTATTACCAGCTATCTTTCCTTCCGGAAGACAGGAGAAGAGAGAGGCTCCTGTCCGTGCTGGATCGTGTTAACGACAAATACGGCGAATTCACCGTGGGCAGGGCGTCCCTGATGAAGTCAAAGGTGAATAAGGGCGTTTCCGGTATGGGGGCGAACAGGGCGATGTCGAGGTCACATAGGAATGAGGATCGGAGAATGCCTGAAATTTGATGCGATTAATTGGCAGTTAACCCTCGAATACAATAAATTCTCTGCGCCCTCTGCGCCCTCTGCGGTGAATTTTAAAAGCATTATCCGGGATTAAAGATTTCATTTTTATGTAACTATCGGTGGGTAAAGGATTAACCCCGCCATTATTTCCATCCAAAGGCAGGAATAGAAAGCTTAAACGGTAAATTACCCCGGTATCCTGATGAATTTTCAACTAAAAGAAAGAAGGGGCGTAATATGCATATCGGTCTGACAGCGGCGGTAAGGTTCGACGAACCCTCACAACGTGCGATACCGGTAATTGGTCTGTATTACCTGGTTTCATTCACCCATAAATATGGAAAGGGAATAAACGTCAGTGTTTATAAGACGCCTGAAGAAGTGATCGAAGCGAAGCCTGACCTGGTTGGGATTTCATCGGTAACGGAAAATATGAATATTGCAATAAAATGGGCAGAAAAGTTCAGGGATGAGCTTGATGTGCCTGTTATCATTGGAGGAGACCACATCTCTGCGCTTCCTCATACACTTCCAGATGTTTTTGATATTGGAGTTATCGGCGAGGGTGAAGAGACATTCTTGGAATTGGTTGAACTTATAAAGAATGACAAAAACTGGAGGAAGAGCCTGGAAAAAATCAAAGGGATATGCTTTCACAGAGAAGGAAAGGTTGAAATAACAGGCTCACGCTCCCTTATAACTCCCATAGAAAAGATTCCATTCCCCCGCAGAGAAAAGGATGTATGGGGCGGTTTTCATTATTGCTTTACATCAAGGGGTTGTCCGTATCATTGCACTTTTTGCTCTCCTGCCACGATATGGAAGCGCTATCGACCATTCCCGGCGGATTATGTGGTTAAGGAGATATCTGAGATTTTCAAGCACTTTGACCCATATTACATACATTTCTTTGATGATCTTTTCATTGGGGACAGGAAACGAATCAGTGATCTGCAACGACTTTTCCGAAAAACGGGACTCCATATGAAAGTTCCATTTGGCGGGCATATCAGGGCGGATCTCATGGATGATTCGATTTGTGAGGATCTAAGGAGAATGAATTTCGTTTCCGGATCATTCGGAGCGGAATCGGGGTCGGATAAAATTCTAAAATTCCTTAAATGTGGAACCACTACGGTTGAAATGAACCAGAAGGCGATAGATATGTGTTATAAATGGGGAATTCAATTGAACATCTCATTTATAATTGGCACACCGGGAGAGACTGAAGAGGATATAAAGAAAACGATTGATTTCATAGAAAAAAATCGAAAAAAACTGATAGGAATCGAGATTTTTATTGTGCTTCCATATCCTGGAACTCCCCTGTGGACATTGTCAAAACGAAAGGGTCTTGTCTCGGATAATATGGACTGGGAGAAATTCAAAACAAAAGCATGGTTCTCTGATCTGGAAGTTGATGATGATTACCTGTATATTAATGAGGATATGGATTGGACTACCTTCAAGAAATATATTAAAATATTCCAGAAGATTGATGCGGATTTCAATAGGAATAATAAAGGAATTTATGAAAATATCGAAAAAAGTGTGAAGATATCCTGAGAAATTGGGAAATAATTCGGGGCTTTCTGGGTATATAAGTATTAGAAAGAATTCAGGAGAAATATGATGGGGAATATATCGGTGATAAAGAGAATAGTAATTATTGTTGTTGTAGTGATTTTATTGTGTTTCTGGGTTCGTTCAATATTTTCTGCCAGGAATCTACCGGGAAAAGAAGTTAAATATACATATTCTTCGGGTGTTGCGGCAAATTCAGAAAACAAGGAAAATGCCAAGATTAAAAAGGAAGAAGTGAAAAAGCGGCCTCCTCCACCTAAGAAAGTTGCAGAAGGCACAAAAGGTGACGGTCATATTAAGGGCAAAGTCGCCAATATAAACATACAACCACCGCCGAATAAAACCGGAAAGGGTCCCCAGCCTATACCGCCTCCTGTTCCGGTTACATCTCCTGCGCCTCCTCCTGTTCTGACTAAATCTCCTGCGCCTCCGCCTGATATCGAGGAAATGAACCCTGTTGATAAAGGTTCCGTACCGGAGAAGAAAACTTCCCCGATAAGTGCAAAACCAGACTCCAAGTCACCAAAAACAAAGACTCCAGATGTATCAGGACAAAAAGGAAATAAAAAAGTCGCCTTACTCACAATACCGGGCGAGAGCGATTTAAAGACATATTTTGACTGGCGTCTGAATATCCAGATAAAATGCCCTAAAAAATGGCTCTTTATGCAATCCACAACTCTACCGGAATTTTCCTGTACTTCAAGACAAGCTGATAATTTCAAATTAACCTGTCGAAGACAGAGAATTATGAAGAATAGAAAATTTTCCAATGAAGTAAAGACAATACTTGGTTATGAAACTACCGGGAGAGCGGTTGAGAATGAAAAAAAGCATACGAGGAAGATTGGAAAACACCAATTGGCCAAATTTATAATGGATGAATATGAATTGGATATAAACAGCACGAAAAAGATGAAAAGCAAGCTGACTTTTCTATTCATAGAGGCCGACGATGAAATAGTCATGTTCTTTTTTGAAGTGCCATATGAATATGCCAAAAAAGCAAATCCACTTGTTAATAAGATGATTAAGTCGATAAAAGTCGTAAAAAGGCCTGAGCCGAGCGGTGCGGGAAGCAAAAAATAAAGCTGTTTTCAAAAACTATTGCTTATTATTTTGTATCCATTCACCGCAAATACCATAAAGACCACAAGGATTTTTCAGAGGAGATGCTCCTTTGCGGTTATTTTTAAATTACTCATTTAAAAAGGGTGCACATGTTTTTTGTCAAAGTAGGAATCTTGGCATGAAATAAGCAACCTTC
>JAIORV010000128.1 GCA_021107945.1 Vulcanimicrobiota bacterium
CGACAATCGAGCCTGGAAGGCTCTCCTACAGTGATGGGTCTGAATAAATACAAAAAGTAAAAGAAGTTGAAATAAAGTTCAGGGAGACGATATAATGTTTCAATATCCCGCCAAATTTATAAAAGAAGATAAATTTTATTCTTTGAAGTTTATTGATATTGATGCTGTTACACAAGGAAAAACAATGGAAGAGCTTCTTTTAAACGCTCAAGATATCCTTTCATTAGTCATTGAAGAAGACCTTAAAAGAAATAAAGAAATTCCCACTCCATCAAAAGTATATGGAGAAAATATTTTATATATACAGCCGTATCCTGAAATTGGAATTTCATTATTTTTAAGACATTTAAGAAAAGAATCTCATTTAACTCAAAAACAAATTGCTGAGAAAGTTAACATTCCCTATCAATCATATCAAAAAATCGAAAGGGGATTACGGGCAAACATTACTTTGAAAACTCTTTTCAAATTGGCTAAAGCTTTTGAAAAAAAATTAATTATCGATTTCAAATAGCATATTCAAGACACCGTTTAAAATAGGTTTAATTAATTTTTCATAAAAACTATTGACAAATCGTGTTGTTTGTATTATCTTATGTATGCGGTTTTCAAAGGTGAAAGTCGTATTTCACGGGTAGGTGGCCGAGAGGTTAAAGGCAACAGACTGTAAATCTGTCGCGCGACGCGCTACGGAGGTTCAAATCCTCCCCTGCCCATCATAGAAACGGTCGGATTTAAACCTGGCCGTTTTTTATTTTACCATGTGTTAATATAAATTTAACATTTCAGGGCAGTCTTTATATTTATACCAAATAATAATTATGATATAATGGGAGTAATAAAAGGTATGAATAACGGAGTAATTGCCGGTTTGTCATAAACCGGGCAGTTATTGTGTTTGTTTTATTTGTGAATTATATCTTTACCTGGAAGAAAGGGTGAATTGAATGTCTCGTTTTATTAGAATAGACGGAGCTGCTCCCAGGGATATTTACCTACGTGGAAAAGGAGTGTTTGACCTTTCCCGCCTCAGAGAAAAGCCTGTAAAGGGACCCAAAGAGGGTGAGCTTTTGGAGGAAGGCAAGCACCCGGAGCAGGCAGGGGGAGAAGTTCCCGCCGAGACAAGTGTTTTCCATTCCGATATGGAGCATATTCAGGAAGAAATGTCGGGTACTGCAAAAACTCCCGACAAGGAGACATTTGACGATGAGGCCTCTGCCGGGATAGAGAGGGAATTACCCCACCGCAGGGATAATTTTAAAGAATCTCTCTCAGAATACAGGGAGCCTGTCACCCTTACAATTATGCATACAAACGATCTCCACGGGAACCTGCTTCCCAGGGAGGATTTTACCGATTTTCGAAATCCCGACACAAAGATCAAGATAGGCGGAGGGCCTGCAATTGCGACTGTAATTAAAGAAGAGCGCAGAAAAGCCGGGGAGCAAGGGGAACATTTCCTCCTGGTTGACTCCGGTGATATTGCGATGGGAACATCAATATCGGGTATGTTTGAGGGTAAGCCTGTGATCGAAGTCATGAACAAAGAGGGATATGACGCCGCGACCATTGGCAACCACGATTTCGACTGGGGTGTACCTGCCCTGAATAACATGATCCAGGAAGCGGATTTCCCGTTTCTGGCGGCAAATATAAGCGATGAATACGGAAAGCCCCTGCCCGATGTTCAGCCCTTCATTATCAAGGACATGCCAGGTCTCAAGGTCGGTATTGTGGGAGTCGCAAACGAAGAGACAAAAAGCCTCAATGTCAGGGATGACGTCAGGAAATTGAATTTCCATGATCCCATAGATTCACTGAAAGCGACAATCCCGGAGATGAAACGCCAAGGGGCGGATATGATTGTGGTTCTCTCACATACAGGATTGGAAAAAGACCGGGAGATCGCAGAGAATGTGAAGGGCATCGATTTAATTGTAGGTGGGCATAGTCATGATACACTCTCAAAACCTGTAAAAGTCGGAAAAACAATGATAGTACAGACAGGTTTTGGCGGTAGAAACATCGGCAAGGTGCAGTTAAAATGGGACCCCAATGAAAAAAAGGTAATTGCGGGGGACGGTCATCTTATACCTATAGACGCTGACAAGATCAATGCCGATACCGGAATAATGGGAATTATCGATAAATACAAGAGCAAGCTTGATTCCATAATGAATGTGAAAATAGGTGAGTCAAAAGCCGATATGATACAGCCCCACAGCGGAAAAGAGACAAATCTCGGCAATCTGATAACCGATCTCATGAGGGAGAAGACCGGTGCGGATATTGCAATGCTCAATTCGGGTAACATCCGGACGAATCTTTTTAAAGGGGAAATCAAATTTAAGGATATATATAACATCCTCCCGTTCGACTCGAAGATTGTAACATTAAACATGATGGGTAGCGACATAATTGATGCCCTGGAGGAATCCTCCGGCAGAACCGAGGAGGACAAAACCCTGCAAATTTCAGGCTTAAAAGTGGTCTATGATTCAAGCAGACCCGCGGGAGAGAGGTTGAAGGAAGTAAGAACTCCCGACGGTAAGATCCTGGATCCTGATCGTGGCTATAAGGTGGCGGCTACCGATTACCTCGTAAAGGGCGGGGATAGCTACGCCGAGTTTACAAACGGCGACGAGGTCGAATATAATGATGAAGTAATGTACGAGACCGTCGCAGAACAGATAAGGACGATGGGGATTGTGGGAAACAATGACCTGGGGAGGATGGAGGATCTCGGGATGGAAGTCTAACCACGAAGACACGGAGGATGCGGAATTTTGTAGGAGGGACGTCCCCGTCCCGATTAACAGATAACGAGAGACGAAAATTTAACCATAGAAGTCACAGAGGTATTATTTTTTTGGTTATCCTCCGGGATCTCTGCGTTGAAAAACCACTTGTTCGATACCCTCACTTCCAGCTTCACGGATTGCCAATATTATATCTCCCGGTTTGCTTTGTGGGTATATTTAACAAGAAAACGAATGCGAATGTTATTATTTATGTCGCTGGATTTCTATAAATCCAGCATTTTAAAGTTTTTTGAAGATGGGGTTTGGGGAAGAGACTATTTTTCAAAAAAGTTTCTTCCCCAAGCTGGCATAGCATTCAGTTACTTTACAATATTTTCCACATCACTACATGGAACATCCATTTTCTTTCCATCCAGTCTCTCCACCGTGATTCCCTTCGGGCCGATGTCCAGCATCTGCGTGCCTCTGAAATCCTTCGGAATCTTGCAGAGAAATCCCACATAATTAGTTGTGATTGTCTTTCCCGCCTTTATCCAGTGATGGGTGGGAGTATCGAAGAGTTTGCCTGTCTCCACACATTTCTGCCGGGTATATGTCCATGGCGTATTAGAGAATTCCATTCCCCTCGTTGTCTCCTTGCCTTTCCAGGGCTTGTGGGTTCTTGCATGATTTTCTTCCCAATTGTCGAGCCAGGGAAAGTCCTTCCGATTCCAGACATATCCCAACATTAACTGAAGATTGGGATTAGCGGCGGTAAAATAGCCATATGGAAGGTTCGGGTCCAGTAGTTGGGCTGTATAGTCGCTCGATTCGGTTTCTGTTGCGGCGATTCTTGTTACGACAGTCTTTTTCTTTGATCCGGGGCAATATGGCCATCTGAACTCTGCGCCTTCTTTGTATCTCATTTTATCTGAGAATTTGAACGACGCCACAGTTGATCTGTATGCGGGAATGTCAAAAACCGTCACTCCGCCTTTTACGAACGGCGCTCCCATCGTTACATGCTGACACCAACTGAAGGGGCGGTCGAAGTATCCCTTGTTTGTAAGCTTCTCCGTTACATAGAATGTAGGCTCGCCTTTCTTCAGAACTACGGTCCTTTCGATATGAAGCTGAGCTTTTGGCAGATCCGCTCCATACACCAATCCCACTTCATTTTCATTCGCCCATTTCTTCATCACTTTCCACATTACCACGGGGCCTTCGCCATGAACCGTTATCCCACCATATTCATATTCCTCGGGGGAAGGCACTCCAAAGAAGTCCAGGCAGATGTTATGTCCCATGATAGATGCCAGTAGTTTGCCCTCGTGATTGTCGCCATATATCGGGGCGTGTTTCTTCTTGTCAAAATCCTTGGGTTCAATGCTTTTCCATCCCGGTATCCAGAACGGGTTCACATCGGGCATGCCCTTGCCGACAAACTTTGCGCTGACAATATGTCCGCCGCCTTCCAGCACAATCACTTCGATCAGGTCATTCTGCAGTTTCCAGCCAACCCTGTCGGCAAATTTTACCTTCTGTGGCTTCTCCATTTTCGCCAATGAACTTGTGGTGGAAAATAAGACCATAAAAGCCATCACTAAAAGAATTCCTATTGTCATGTTTACTTTTTCCATCAAACCCCTCCTTGTTTGTATTTTCAAATAATCAGCCCGGTTAAATCTGTTTAATAATTAATTTCCTGACAATTGCAAATCTCCTCCCCCTGAATATATGGGCAGGACTTACGCATTTTGTCAGTGTCATCCTGAGCGGAAAACGATCATCTTACTTTAATAAATAAACCTTTCTGAAGAACGGGATTTGCTTGCCTCCGACGTAATAACTCAGCGAAGGATCTCTACCCACAACACACGCCCCCGAGTCAACATTCAGGAGATTCTTCGCTATGTTAATCCCCGGACATCAACATAATACCATCTTTAAGTGAGTAATCGGATTAAAGTGACTCTCTCGTGATCCGCTCAGAATGACAGTTTGCATGCTTTTGCTATAATTATTTGTGAAACTTGTTTTTAAAGGATTTTTTATATCATTGTAAAATAAAACTGTAAGCGCTTGTAGCTCAATTGGATAGAGCAACGGACTTCGGATCCGTAGGTTGTGGGTTCAAATCCTACCGGGCGCGTTTTTTTAATGCAATTTATTTACTCCTTTTGTGAGTAAATAATTTACAAGTTGATTTATGCTTATCTTCTGTAATAAAGATGCTTTTGCCAGTTCATAATGTAAGTCTCTCGGAATCCTGATCCTGAATTGCCCGCTGAATTTTTTATCGGATAAAGGATGGGGCATGTCCTCATTATCCTCTTTAAAACTCTCATAAGCAAGCTTGAAAACTGTTTTAAGTTCGTCATAAGCTTCGTCCGGAGTGTCCCCACATCCTGATATTGCCGGTAGTTCAATAGTCGTAGCTATATAATATGTATTTCCCCCGTTTTTGTCAGGAAAAATTATTTGTTCATAATTTTCAAGATTATAAAGCATGTTTATCATCCTCAATTAAGGTATCATATGTGCAACTGCCAGTCAATATTAATCATTATTTTGACCTGCTATTTCATTTGGGTGCATTTACTTTTTGTCAAAGGTTCAAGCGTAATTATTCAGTCTCCCA
>JAIORV010000044.1 GCA_021107945.1 Vulcanimicrobiota bacterium
TTACATATTGAAAAAATTTTCCAAACATTTTTTGATTTTGCAGGAATTTGGGGGGGGGGGGGGAGAATTCAACAAATCAAAACTAATATATGAATTATCCCTGAAAGAAATTTCTTTTTGAAACAGGACTGCATTTAATGGTATTCAAGGGGTGATGATCGATGCTTTCCGATATAATTTCGTGGTATGTTCAGATATTCTTTCGAATTCGTCTTTATTCTTCTTGAGTCTTCATCTTCACGCTTTACAAGGGAGGAGGTATTTATATGAGTTGTCCGTGTGAAAACAAATATTCTTATCAGAAATTCGCCGGATTAAATATTAAAATTGAAGAATATCGGGATTTTGATGAAAGTGACCGAATAAATAAGATTGCGCTCATTAAAGACCTTAAAGACCTTCTTCCCCGCTATGAATGTGAGCAAGATGCCTTTTGCATTAAAGATTTGTTTAAAAATTCAGCGGAATTGCTATATAATAATGGCGACGCGCCGGAATCAGATATAAAGAGTGGGATGCGATATATATTCAGTCATATCAGATTAGCAAAGAGTTCGTCCAAGTGTTCAAAAATTATTCTTAAGGAAGTGGGAGAAGACATATTCATTGATGTTCAGACAAATTTATTGGCAATGGGATCTTATGAACAGCAGGCTTTGCAGAAACAGCACACCAATTTCAAGGTCTCCAATTTTGGCGAAATAAAAGAAGCCGTGAAAATATTGTTGCGGATGTATAAGACATTGGGATACACGCAAGAAGAACAATTGTATTTAGTTCAGAGAAGTCTTTATGAAAATTCGGTAGCGCTCCCGGAGAATCCGGAAATTTTCCGAAGCCAGAGAAAAGAGCCAATTTCGGAAATGCATCGTCTTCTGGCATATCTTATCGGGTCCTATCTTTTATTTATTATACCTTTCTTTTTTGTGTGCTCACATCCTTTTCCAGCGGTAGTTTTCACTATTATTGGCTACATACTTTTACTTGGCATGGGTATGCAGTGCATATCCAAATCCGTAGTGCCAGTCGCTGGAACGGCGGGGTCATGTGGTTATCTTCTTGGATTTATAGTATTGCCACATATGATACCCTTGATTCTAATAATAGGTATGATTGTTGGAATTTTGAAAGGGCGGCGGGAATTGTAGCTTTCCAATCAAATAAAACAGTGGGATGGATCAATTGGAACTTGTTTTAATGAAAAGGAGGTGCAAAAATGGCAAGATGCGGACATTGCAATAAGGATGTCGAAGCGGTGGGTTATTACTGGACGGTATGCAATAAATGCGGTTTCAGGGAATGCAATCATTGCTCACCACCGGGCACAAAATGTAAGAGATGCAGAAAGGGCTTTATGAAATAACGGCGGTTTGGGCGGATATATTCAAAATGGTTTTGAAAGCGACCGGAAAACAATTGCAAGGCAATCCGAAACAAGAGAAGCCCCCAAAAAGGGCTTTTCTTGTTTCGGACTCTTTTCAAGCCTTTCGCGGCAGTGCATTTCTGCACTCCAAATATTTAATCCGGCGGTGTTCTACTCTCCCACCCCGTTGCCAGGGCAGTACCATCGACGTACAACCGCAACCTCTGTGTTTGGAGCGGAGACAGGTGTTTCCCATCCGATAAGAATGGAAAAAAAGACGACTAAATGCTCCCATAAATGATATTACCTGTCCTTATTATCTCACTTATGAAATCTGCGGGTTCGTGATCCTTTAAATCTTTATAATAGAATAAATGTGGCTCAATCTTAGTATCAATGTCCCGACAACAACGATATAAGAGCACCGTTTCATCGTAGTAATGAGAATCAGGTTTTTCCTCCACGAAAACAGCAAGGTCAATATCGCTGTATTTTCCTACCTCCCCACGGGCATAAGATCCAAATAGAATAACAAGTTTTAAATCTAATTTTTCTTTTATCATATCAATATATCGTTTCAGCTTTTCAGTGAATTCTGTCTCAGCCATTCAATGAATTCCTCCGTTCTTGAAATAATAAACTGACATTTCTTCAATGTAAAATCCTTACTCAGCTTATCTTTATACTGAGGATATCGCGCCTGAATATTGAGCGGATCAAGCTGTTCAAGGAGAGTCTTTTGATCGTCAGACAACATTCCAAATATTTCAGCTTCTCTTGCCAATTCCCGCAGTTTATGAATGTAAGGAGGAGTCAATCCCTTAATCTTTACATAACAAGCCTTCAACATTTTTTCCACAGCAAGATGACACAAAAAACCGACATAAAGAAACCTTCCACCATTCAACATTACCCTGGCGGATTCGAGATCATATTCCGCAGATTCAATCCAGTGTTTAATTGTCTTACTATTCTTTTCCACCAATATCATCACTTCCGATTGGTATTATAACACAGAGATTCTCTATGTTTCGGTGAATAGTTACTTATCTTCATGAGAGGTGGATTCGTGAGAGGATCTCATTTCCTTATCAATGAGAATATCGATCTCGACAAAAAATTTTTCAGCTCTACTCAGCCATTCCCCGATCTTTTCTTTCTTGAATTGAAAAAAATCGCCATAATCACCCTTCTGTCTGGAATCAAACATTGTGACATAAAATTTTCCTGCTTCTCTGCTTACTTTACCTACCTTTACAAAGTTCCTTTAAAACAGTGACATGATGCCACTATGTTTTGAAGATGATAGATTTTGAGTCAATAAAAGCGCTGTTGTCTCATAAAAAATAGCGTAATAAATTCGATTTACAGCGGAATAGAAGCTACCGTTTACAAACAGGAGTCTTGCATCTTCCAGTGTTTCCTTAGCTCTTGCCCTTCTATATTGTATCAGATCTTCCAAGGGACTCATAGTTTCACACTTTCCTTCTCTATGTTTAAATATAACGGCATGACCCGGGCGCGTCCAGAATTCCAGAATTCAATGGGATATACAATTACACCAAAGACTACATCATACTTCAACCCTATTTCAAAAGATTCATCATAGATTTCCTCTTCGATAGAACTGTTCACTTCACCCGGCACAAGCACAAGAACATCAATATCCGATTCATCATCGAAATCCCCTCTTGCAACGGAGCCGAAAAGGTAGATCTGCACGTCCGTGCCATAACGCATGGTCAAATTAAGTTTCAGTTCATCTAGTGCTTTTTTGATGGTTTCTTGTTTCAATTGCGTGCTCCTGAATTATTTTGCTTTTTCCATTCCATCCACTGATGATATTCCTCTTTCGATAATATTTTATCATGAAATTCTATATAATGGAATATGTATTTTGATCTTGGTTTTTTGTCTTTGCAGGAATGCCTAGGGGGGGGAATATAAATGTAAAATTATCACATGGAGGAGCATTATGAACGAGATACCAAAAGAATTGAAAGTGGCACATTCATTATTAGAGGATGTTGAAAAGCAAATAGACATGATTGATCAGGGAAGACATGAATTCCCCTCCTTGATAGCTGATGAAATTTTGAAAGGAGATCTTGCGTTGGCAAGAAATAAAATTAACAGTGCCGCATCAAAAGGTATTAATGTTTTAGATCATCGCAAGACTCTTTTTTTTATCGAAGGAAAACTCGCTTTTTCTGTATCAACAAACTCTAAACTTGATCGTAGTAAATGGGCTGAAAAGTCGATCTCTGCATTTAAAAAAGCACTTGATATTTCAGAAGATGAATCAACCTGTTACAATATTGGGATCATGTATGGAGCCATAGGACAATTTACAAAAGCAATTCAATATATGAATAAAGTGGAAAACGGCAATGACGAAAAGCTTACCATCGAAGCAGCAAAAGATATCGCGCGGTTTGAACAGGCAAACAAGAAGGGTTTAGGTCGCAAAATAGGATGCCTGATTCTTTTTATCATTTTCATTCTGTTCTTAATTGTTGGCGGATTGTTTAATTAGATAAAAGGGAAATGAATAAATTCGTGTGAAAGGAGGTGCAAAAATGAGCGTAAAATGCCGTAAATGCGGGAAATCTACTGCTGACGGGAGATTTGTTTATTCTTGCAGTCATTGTCATGCTGCGGTGTGCAATCATTGCACATCAAGCGGTAATAAATGTCCATATTGTTCGAAAGGATATTTCAAGAGGGGATAACATTTGTCTGCCATCTATTCTTCACATGTGGTTGATCTGGGTCTGGAAATATTTAATAACTGTCCAAAAATGAAAAAGCCCTCTTACGAGGGCTTTTTCGTAGGCTCTTATTGAGCCTCACGAGGCCGCGCATAAAGCACGCCTCAAAAAGTTTTACCTGTCCCCAATTACTAATCTTGCTTATCCCTTTAGTCCTTGGGTTGTATATTCCTCCTTGGGATTTTTGTTTTAATCCGGCGATCGCACCAACAGGCTGGGCAACGGGAATGAAGTGTCCTTTTAAGATTTACTCCCCATTCTTCATCTCTTCTTCGATAACCTTATCCAATTCATCAAGAAAAGCTTCGGTTTTATGAATCCATTTCTTCACAATATCCAAATCAAATTTCACAAAATCCCCGTAATCGCTATCCTGCCTGGATTCATACATGGTCGAATAAAATTTGCTGAATTCCTTATCAATAACCCCTGTCTTTACAAAGAACTGATTAAAAAAGGACATTATTCCCGAGTGCTTTCGAGATGTAATATTTCTTGTCAATAACAGAGCTGTTACTTCGTGAAATATGGAATAATATGCACGGTTTACTGCGCTGTCCACATTTTGTTGTTTCAAAAGCAGCATTGCAGCTTCAAGGCAATTTCGCGCCTTTTCCATCCTGTATCTTATCAATTGCTCCTTCGGATTCATAACCTGACACTTTCTTTCTCAATATTGATATAGAGGGGCATAACCTTTGCCAATTCAGAATTCCAAAAATCAAGTTCATAGACGACAATACCAAAAATTACATCATATTTAAACCCAATCTCAAAAGCTTCATTGTAGATTTCTTCCTTCAGGGAAGTATCCACCTTGACCGGCAAGAGCATCAGCACATCTATATCCGAATATTCTTCATAGTCTCCCCTGGCTACGGATCCGAAGAGAAATATTTCTGCGAAATTGCCAAAGCGCCCGATGATGTTGTTTTTCAATTCCGCCAAGGCTTTATTGATGTTTGGGACATCCATTCTATCTGCCTCAATATCTTTCTGGACTTATGCTATTTTCCACACGTTATATTCTTCCGAAAGTAAAAAAGCCCTTTTGTGAGGGCTTTTTTTAATATTTAATCCGGCGGTGTTCTACTCTCCCACCCCGTTGC
>JAIORV010000135.1 GCA_021107945.1 Vulcanimicrobiota bacterium
AGGAGAAATGGAAAAAATAGAAAAACAATCCCGCTTAGGGGTGCGAAAGAGGAGTTAATGTGCAGTAAAGCACTGATATTTTTGCTTGAGGATCTTCTTGTTTAATTTTCCATAGTAATGGTATTGCAAAGTCCAGTGTACTTGTTGCTTTGATTACAATGAAAAGGATGTGTGGACGTCTAGATAGATTCATTTAATCGACCTAATTTTTAAATTGGCTATAACAATTCTCAATAATTAACTAAAATATAAGTGTTTTGATGCATTTACAATTATAGGTATCATCATCCAACGAATTTTGATTTAACCTTGGTGTCTCAACCGTAACCAACTTCGTCCCACTCCCTACACACTCCATCAAAAATCCAAAATCATATTCCCCTTCCCCTATTCCCAGATGTTCATCCCTCTCCCCACTTAAGGTCCCATCACTCACATGAAACACCCTCGGCCTTAATCCCACAAACCTCTTCACATACTCCTTATAATCCACCCCAAGACTCACCGCCGCCTTCACCGCATGCCCAAAATCCAGACACAACCCCATATCACTATCCCCAACCAATTCTTCGATCTGCTCAGGCGAATGCCCGATCATAGCCTCACCATCAAGACCCACCTTTGGCATGTTCTCGATGAGGACCCGACTGTCTGACAGCCCATGTAGCAGGTCTGTGGCGTGCTGCATGGAACCGTGGCCTGCGTGGAGTATCAGGTGTTTGGCGTTCAGCCGGTCGGCCCAGGTAATGGATTTGTTGATCTTCTGCAGGGTATATTCTTTTGCTGCAGGGTCCCCGATATTTACTCCGAACTTTTCATGCGGGATGTGGATTATGTAAGGTACGTCTATTAAGAATGGCTTTATCTCGCTGTCGGGTATCACCATTAGTTCGATGTAATCAAAGACTTTCTCATCAATCAGATGGACAGCCTGGTCGATTAGATTAGTGTTAATGGACCAGAGTTTTAAGCCAAATTTCATGTTTGTATATCCTTACGTACTCTGAAACCTTATTCTATTAATGTCCAATCCAGTGGAGTGCCTTTTTTGATATCGGTTCTGGCCTTCTTACCGATGATCTGCCCTAAATATCTTGGATGAAGCCCAAACCCGGGTCTTATGGACCTGACATTTTCTTCTGTGAGTGATTCTCCAGCTCTGATATCCTCTACTACAAAGAGGGAACGTGAAAACTCCCTGCTTTTTTTGGTTTTTTCAGTCAGATCATAATTGACAGTACCCAGCGCCTTTTCCACTTCTCTAACCGCTTCAACCATTGATCTGAATTCATCAGGTTCCATGGAGAATGCAGCATCAGGTCCGCCCATTTTGCGGTCAAGTATGAAGTGTTTCTCTATTATCTTTGCACCAAGTGCCACTGACGCTACAGGTGCTGAAATACCCAACGTGTGGTCAGACAGACCAACAACTGTGTTGAAGGTGTCTGCCAGATTTGGAATGGTTCTTAGATTGCTCTCTTCGAGTGGTGCAGGGTATGCTGATGTGCATTTTAAAAGTGCTATCTGATCATTACCAATTCTTACGCAAGCATTTACGGCTTCTTCTATGTCTGCAAGCGTTGCTATACCGGTGGAGATGATTACAGGCTTTCCCTTTGATGCTATGTACTTAATGAGAGGTATGTCGTTTATCTCAAAGGAAGCAACCTTGTAAGCCGGAACATTCATTTCTTCAAGAAAATCTACGGCTGTTCTGTCAAATGGAGATGAAAAACATATAAGTCCTAAATCCTCTGCTATCTTTTTGAGTTTTGGTTGCCATTCCCATGGGGTAAATGCTTCCTGATAGAGCTGGTAAAGTGTTTTACCATCCCATAATGTTCCTTGACCGATCTGAAAATATTCATTATCTGAATCGATTGTTATTGTGTCTGGAGTATAGGTTTGGAGTTTAACCGCATCTGCACCGGATTTTTTCATTGCTTTTATTGTATCAACAGCAAGATTAAAATTCTGAAGATGGTTTGCGGAGAGTTCTGCGATTATGAAAACCGGATGGTTGTGGCCTATGCTTCTTTTTCCAATTTTTAATTCCATCATACACCTCATAAATCGTTCGTAATTCCCATGATTATGACATCGTGCCATTTTCTGTCTTTAAACACGAACTCTTTTAATCTACCTTCTTCATTAAACCCTGATTTTTTATAAAAATTAATTGCCTTTTTATTATTTTCGATGACTTCAAGTTTCAAAGTATGAAGTTCAGCGACTTTAAAAGCCAATTTTTTAATACACTGAATCAACAAAGTTCCTTTGGTTTTAAATTCATTGTAAGGGTTTGAATAGATTCCTATATACGCATGTTTATTTTTAAAATCGATTTTATTAAGGTAGATTGTTCCAAGACTAATTCCATCTTTGTTTTTCACTATCCAGTAAAAATTATTAGTATCCCCTGCCAACCGATCTATGAAATTGATGTGTTCATTCAAAGATATTTTATTATCAGAATACATCCACATTCGCACATTATAATGGTTTCTCCAACTTAAAACCATTTCTCTTTCTTCACCTGAAAGATTTAAAAAGTTTATAATTTCGGTGCTATTGATATCAAAATTGGTTTGCAATTCAATCATTTTAAAATTCTCACAGTTTTAAATGCCTCAGCATATTTATGCCCGACTTTCAACCCCCAACTTTTTGCACTAATATCCATTCCTTCCAATGACCGTGGATGAGGAAAGTCATTCAATTCAAACTTATAGATTTGCATAGCCTTCTTTTTGTATTCCATATAATCACTGATGTCAAAAAACACATTGGGTGAAAAACTGGGGGGATAGTTCCATTCAGTGGACGACAATATTTCAAAGGAATACAGTTCTTTAACACATTCTCCCTTCATGGGTCGTGTTGCCGTCAGAACTGCTTTATGTGTAATTTGATGATCAATGTTAAGGTCATTTTCATAATGGGTGAACATAATGTCCGGTTGCAATTCATTTTTGACCTTTTCTATTACTTTCACAATATCCAACAATGCGACAGTGTCAAATCTGTTATCTGGAAAGTCGTGAAGAAAAACTTCCTTTACTCCGATAATCCGGTTAGCCTCATTCACCTGTTTTTTTAATTCCTCAATCTCTACAATTCTCTCATCCCGATTTCTTTTTTCGTCTCTTGAAGTAATACCTTCACCTAAGATCAATGTATAGGCAGTGCATCCTTCATCCACCAATCTTTTGATTGTCCCACCGCAACCCAATATCTCATCATCTGGATGAGCTGCAACAACAAGAATTGTCTTATTTTTCATTAATAACCTCAAATTTACCTACAATCTCATCAGATTTTTCGTGAACTTCAGAGAACTCAATCTTATATTTACCCAGTTTAATAAATGATTTTGGATAACCTTCTGCATCCAACATTCTTATAAAATCATATATCTCTTGCAGTGAGGAAAAATCCATTTGCACCATATCGCTTTCTTCGGGTTTTCTTCGTTTAAAAAACACTGGGTCCCCGTTTTGTTCCTGAGGCACAGGATTATTATCTAATATATGGGGGATCATCTCAGAAAAAATAATTGATGATGCATTTATGAAAATTTCCTCTGCACTTCCCATTCCAATATAATAATCTTTTTTCAAATAAATTTTTCCAGCATCCAAATCCTTTTCTACCTTCAACGCTGAAATTTTAGTATTATAGATATTTCTTACAATCAAATTTTGAAGAGGACTCCCCCCTCTTCCATATGGCAAGTCCGTAATGTGAAAAACAACACATTCGTAATTATTATAAATTTCTTCTGGAATAATCCATGACCAATGTGGGAAGAACATATATTTAGGATTAAATTCGCTTATTGTCTTGTAGTTTAAATCGGCATTGTTTGTAATCAATAAAATTTCATATTCATCACTATAGTCGTCCCTTAATTTTAATGCATTTGCTACATTCCAGGACTTTGTAGTTGCGATGATTATTCTTTCTTTCATATTGAATCAAATCTGGATAGGTTTTATACGACGTATTGTGTTTTTAATGATAGTGTAGCATGATAGAGTTAAAGCCTTCATCCTTTGAAAACACCGCTGTTTTCTTAGGATATAAAGTCTCAGCACTGTATGTCTGAAATTTCACAGCATCCGCTTTTGCATCAGCAGCAACATCAATAAATTCTTTTGCCATATTAAAATCTCTGTTGTGGTTCGCTCCGGCTTCTGCTATAATTAACGTTGGTTCAACCTTACCTACAAAACGGCTGTCAATTCTTATTTTCATCAAAATCTCCTCATATGACAAAAAAATAAACATATATAATCTGACATTACAATTAACACTATTCCTGATCTAACATAATCATCTTGGTTGTCCATTTATATACATCTTCTGCAAGTTTCAATGCTTCTTTATATTCATCCTCACTCACAGCTTCATACATGCCCGGGTAGCGAGTATCCACGGCATAATCTGTTAGAATCTTAGATTGGTTCACATCACCTGGTATTTCGATGCTGATCTCTTCAATAAGTTTCAAAAGTGATCCAATGGAATGAGTTTTTGGAAAAGGTTTATTTAGCTTAACAAGGAGTGCTTTGAGAGATTTTTCAGCTGTCTGCTGGGCATCGAAGCAAAGATCTTCGTAGAGTATCTCTTCACAACTTTTTCCTGCTCTTGCCCTCTCTAAATTGCTTCTTGCTCTTTTCAGCCATTCTGAAATAATTTCCTTATTTTTCATACACTACATTCCCAAATTTTGCAATATCACTGTATATTAAAAAAGGATTATTCTTCAATTCATTAAATATTTCAGGAGTCTCCACAATTATATCAACTGATGCACTCACATCAAGTGCCAGATAAATTCTCTGTGCAAGTTTTCGCTTATGAAAAACACCTTTTTTTAAAACACAGATATCATAATCACTATCTTTTGTTTGCTCTCCTTTTGCTCTTGAACCAAATAGGATGATCTTCTCGGGAACTGCTTCTTCCACAACTTTCTGTATAATTTCTGTTAAAATATTTTGCATAATTTACTCAATCACCCTATCATATTCCAATTCCAATTTTCATTTTATGTCCTAATGTATTTGCTTTTGTTCAATATGCTTATTGATATTAATTGGAAAGGCTCAACACATCGCTTACACTTTTTCAAGTGCTCACTAGGCTCAACAC
>JAIORV010000173.1 GCA_021107945.1 Vulcanimicrobiota bacterium
GCTTCTTCCTCCGACACTTCTATAACTGTTGCAGTCTCATCGATCTCCTCTTTTTTAACATCTTCCGCTTCCGCTTCTTGCTCTTCCTTGTTCATTTCTCTGAGTTCTTTTCCAAGCTCGACGGACGTTTTATCCTCCATTAGACGGGAAATTCTTGCTCTATCCAGAATTTCAGTCTTTGCGTCTTCTTCTTGCAGAGAAGACAAAGTAACGGCTGCTATTTTGGCTTCAAAATGTTTTTCTATTGTCAGGAACTCCCTTCTTGCCGATGGAGGCTCTATATCTTTAGTTTTTTGTATTCTTTCGATTTCCAATTCTTCAGGTGAAGGCCCGGGATAATCATTTTTCAAAATAAAATAAAATACTCCGTGTTCACCGTACAATCGCTCAATGTTCCTTATTTCCTTGAATTTCTGGTAATGTTGTCTTTTGGCATTATGGGCGGCGGTGTAGTATTTCCTATATTTCAACAATTTATAAGCCACCCAGAAATGGAAGCCCTTTTTGTAGGAAGATACTTCTTCTTGGGCATTTTCATCGAACCATATATCAACAAGATTTGCGGCCAACAGTGCATAAGTAAAATCTTCCCTGAGTGCACCTGTTATACTGATAATCCACCCGAGTTCAGTCTTGAGCTTTTCTGTTAATTTCTTTTCTTTCTTTTCTTCTTCTGTATTCTCCCAGGGGAAAACTATCCTTACTTCGACAGGATCAATAATTTTCATTCGGAAAATCCGGGACATATCGTTTAATGCCAGGAAAAGCAAAATCTGGATCCTCTTGCGAATATCCATCTGTATAAGGTCTGACTTTCCCTCGGATTTGGGAATATCATCAAGTCCACTTGCACTGAGCTCTTCCGGAATCTGATAATCGACATATTCACTATTAAATAGAAGATCGCTGAGCCTTTTTGATATTTCCTGGTAATTCTCCGTTATTTCCTCTTCTTCCTTGAATCCGAATATATCCCGTAACTTCTCAAGAATCCATTCATCTCTTATAATCTCTTTTTTTTGTTGATCGATAGATTTCATGTATATATCTTCCACTTTCTTTGTGGAAGTTGTTTCATTGGTTTCTTGTAAGTTTTTATCTTGTGGTGCTTCATTATCCATCTCGGGGGGGATTGGAATATTGATTTTCAATTTTTTTGGAGGTCCCGGGGGAAGCGGAGTTCTCACAGGCTCAATGGCGGCGGGAACCGGTACTTGACTTGATATCTCTCTGAGCTTTATTTCACCTGCGATTTCAATTATTTCGTCGGTAACCCAGGCTCCCTTTTTTCCAAGTTGACGAATTGCATCACGGTTTGAATAAATAACTTTTTCCGTAAGCTGAAAAAACGGGTGTGTGCTTTTCAGCATTTTAAAGAGGGAGTATATAAACAGTATCGGCAACCCGATTAGAATATTATAATTAAAGAAGAAAAGTAGTGCACTAGTCAGGAATAAAAGTTGAACCGACTCCAATATGGTGAAGAAAGTGGTTTTAAAGAAATTGTCCTGGCGAAATACAGAATCGCGATATGTTATGAAGGAATTTAGAAGCGCCCATAAACAAGCCGATGACAACCAACTTATGCCGGATATGCCAGTCTTCTTGAGAGCTATAAAATATAAGCCAAGTGAAGCCGCAGTGGTAATGATTAATATGATGAATATAAGCGGATAATTTGTAGCTACCGGGCGAGTATTACTTTTTTTTGCCGTCATATAATGCCTCTGGTATAAATTTCAGGTTACTGAGGGATTTAATAATTCTATTCCAAAATTACTAGTTATATACAGGAAAAACATTTCCTTTTTTCTTTGCTTAAAGGGAAGAGATGTTTGGGAAGTCGAATCTGATTTCACCACAGAGAACACGGAGTTTTTCATTTTTAGATTATCGGGATGGAGACATCCCTCCTACAGATTTGACCTCCGACTTCCGGCCTCCGTCATACTTACTTCTTCGCTCCCAATGCGAATATATGGATTAGCAACGCTCCTGCAATGAATCCGCCGATATGTGCCCACCATGCCATCGATTCAATATACAAACCTTCAAGGTGAAGAATACCTCTTACAAGGTTGAAAAGGAACCAGATACCCAGGTAATAAAGGGAGTGAACCTCACCACCGAAAAACTTGGGGAATATCTTTACCTTTGCGGAGGGATAGCTTATATAAAAACCTCCCAGAACGCCGGCAATCGCCCCGCTTGCACCCACAACTATGAGGGTTGATCCCCTGAACAAATATCCGTGAACCAAAAGTGCAATCGCCCCACAAACGAGGTAGAATAAAAGATAGCGTATATGTCCCAGTTTATCCTCAAGGTTATCACCGAATATGAAGAGGAATAACATATTGCCGATTAAATGAAAAAGCCCGGCGTGGAGAAACTGAGCGGTAAATAGGGTGATGGTGTTTTCAATCATTACAGGTAGAAATTTTAATGAAAATTTCCATCCGTAAAAAAACCTGGCAGGCATGAAGCCAAATTTTTGAAAATAGAACTCCTGGTTATTAGTTATATAAAATAAGTAAATGAATATAGCAGTATTAATTACTATAAGTGCTATATTTACCCAGGGCGTTCTTTTAATCTTTATTGTATCGCCATAAGGAATCATTCGATTAAGATTCTAATGAGAAGCCCGGAATCCTTCGTTTTTGTTAATATTAGATAAGGAAAACAGGAATGTTACCTCTAAGGAAATCAGGAAATGAGGAGAATCGAGGACTGAAGACTGGTAGCGAAGGTTTTTAAGCCTCCCATGAGATTATCCGCCGGATTCATCCTTGCTCTATGCGAAGTCTATGTTTGAATGCCTCCGTGCCCTCTGTGGTGAATTGTAAAATAAGATGCCTTGTTGAAAATTCCAAGGGAAGGAATCTCACTTTTTCCAACGAAAAAAACAATATGTAAGGAATGGAATAAATACATAGGGCAGGAGGAAAAGGATTGATGGATGATCTGTCTTTAAAAGCAGCGGCGGCACATTCGGAGAGAGGGAGAGACCTCGCTGAAGAAGGAAGTCTGGAAGAGGCACTCACTGAATTGAACGAAGCGTTGGAGCTTGATCCGAGAAATATACGAGCTTTGCTGTCCCTGGCCGAGGTTCACATGAATATCGAGGAATATGAAAAAGCTTTGAAATATTGCCAGGATGCGCTAATGTATCAGTATGACAATGTTGACTCCTGGATGTTAATGGGAAATATATATGACGAAATGGGGAAGCATGATAAAGCTGTTGAGCAATTAAATTTCGCATATCAGTTTGATCCTGAAAATGCTGAGGTTCTTTATCTTCTCGGGTATGTTCATGCTGAGAAGGAAGATTTTGCCGGTGCAAAGGATTTCCTGGAAAAGGCTTTGCAAGTTAAGCCTGATCATGAGGATGCATTGAGAGACCTTGAAACCGTAAATGAAATGTTAGGTTAATATCAAGTTGAAATAGGGGTTAATAATGAGAGTCAAAAGAATTCTTGTCTTACTTGGAATTCTGCTAGCGTTGGCTCTTTTTTTATGGGCTATTCGTTATATCAACAGGGAAGTGGAGATCGCCAATTTTACAACTACGATAACCGGGAGATCACAGGACCAAATTGACAACCTTAATATTGCCCTTGCCAAGATTGATGGAAAAATTTTAAGGACAGGTGAAGTTTTTTCTTTTAACGAGGTTGTCGGTGAAAGACTTTGTAAATGGGGATATAAAGGCGCTCCGACGATATATCAGGGTGAGATTGTAAATACACCCGGTGGGGGATTATGCCAGCTTACTTCCACAATATACAACGTTGCGCTTCTATCGGACATGGAAATAATTGAGAGAAAGCCACACCTGTGGGTTATAAATTCAGTCGGTCCCGGAAGAGATGCCGCTATACTTTATGATAAAATCGATCTCAAGTTCAAGAATAACCTTCCATACCCGGTGAAAATAAAGGGAGAGATGACGAACAACAGGCTTGTTGTCAGGTTCTGTGGTTCAATGAAATCTGATTTCAAAACTTTTGTCGATGTTGAGGTCATACAGGTATATCCTGCGCCTGATATGCCCCCTTATCCGAAAGATGATAATGGAAAAAGCCCCATTCCTTCGAATGGGAAGAATGGAGTGAAGGTAAAAGTTTTCCGCACAACACAGAAAGAAAGCGGGCATGAGAAGCGGGAGGTTGTCTCGATAGATACATATAAGCCTGTGCCCGGTGGCACATATGTTAATGACTGACTTTTTCTTCTTTTTCTGCTGCAGGAGAGCCTTCCAGGCTCGATTTTCGTGGGAAGATGCCGCTCCTGCAAGTGGAGGACTGAACATTTGCCTTTTTATATAAAATAAAAAAAGGACATTCGGAAATTTCCCTTTTCCCTTTTCTCATTTCCATTTTCTGAGAATTCTTTTTCTACAATTTATAGCGATTTTTTTTTATGAAAAAGAATTCTTCACCTCAGGTTTTGATATTACCTTTAACATTCTCTTTCTTTCAACGGAATATCCCTGGCTCTCATAAAATTTAACAGCCGGCATATTTGAGGCCGTGACATTTAACGCCATATACTTCATTCCCGCGTCCTGGCAATATTCTTCCGCAATTTCCATGAGTCTTGCCCCGATACCAAGTCTGTTAAATTTTTTCCTGACAGATAAATCAAAAACATAGCCCTGGCTCTCGCCCGTGCTGGATTCAACGAAGTTTGACATTGATATGACATGCCCTATGAATTCTCCATTCATTGTCTCAGCTATGAAAATTCCAATATTTGGATCTTTAATAGATGAATATAGAGAATCCAGGTCTTTCTTGCGATATTCTTTAACATCTTCAAACAATACATCTCTGAGGGGCGAGATACTGTGCTCAACCATATCAGATGCAAGTTGAATTATATTCTTAATATCATTTTTCTTGGCCGGTCGGATTCTGTATTGCAAATATTTTTCTCCTGATAAGAGGGCAATAGATAAAAGATAATAGGATAAACTCGTGTCTTTCAATATTTACTTCTTAGATTTCGCACACCTGATATCTTTTAATTAAATCACTCAATT
>JAIORV010000113.1 GCA_021107945.1 Vulcanimicrobiota bacterium
GCCTTGGGAGACTGAATAATTACGCCTGAACCTTTGACAAAAAGTAAATGCACCCGTTTAAAAAAATAATACTTAAAGGATAATACCTATTAGAAACAGCTTAGCTATACAAAAGGTAATCTTTTCTGGTTTGCCTGAAATTATTTATGGATATATTCATCTTTTTGAATAATTCTTCAGGATTTTTCATATTATCGACGGATTCCCTGAGGGACGAATCGCCCCATAAAATATCTATGGGCATTTTCTCATATTCATATTCATATGGCGGATTTTTCCAGGCAAACTGATCGGGGTACATTTTTTTTATCAAAGAAATAAATATGGCAAATGTTTTAACAGACCGGAATTTATTTCTGTCCGTAATATGCAATTGTATTCCGCCGCAATATTTTCCAGTATGCTTTCCAAATGTGGGTTCAAAATAGACAGGACGTAATATGACGCCTTCAATGTCCCATTTTTTCATTTTATCAACAACGGCATAAGGCTCAATGTACGGTGCGCCTATTATCTCGAAGGGGCGGCAGGTTCCTCTTCCTTCTGATATATTTGTAGCTTCAAGAAGACAGCCGCCGGGATAGACGGTTGCCGTGTCTATCGTGGGCATATTGGGCGAGGGAATTACCCATGGAAGCCCGGTATCATCAAACCACATTTCCCTGCTCCATCCCTGCATTTTAATGACTTCCAGGACACAGCCCATCTCCTCTTCCCGGTTTATCATTGCCAACAACTCCCCCATTGTCATACCATGGCGAACGGGCAGAACAGAAAGCCCCACAAAAGACTTGTATTCCGGATCAAGCATAGGTCCCTCTATAATCTCTCCCCCAATCGGGTTGGGACGATCCAGGACAATCATTCTTATCCCTTTTTGAGCGCATGCTTCCATACATAGTTTTGCCGTCCAGAGGAATGTGTAATACCGGGTTCCCACATCGGGAAAATCCACGACAAGCGTATCGATGCCTTCAAGCATTTCATCGGTCGGTTTCCTGTGATTGCCATAAAGGGAATAGACCGGCAGTCCCGTGCGCCGGTCCCGGAAGCCTGTCCATTCTATCATATTGTCCTGGGTCTGGCCGTAAAGTCCGTGCTGTGGTCCGAACAGGGATTTCAGCTCAAAATTCTCTTCATTTAAAAGGATATCAATATCATGATCCAGGTTTTTATCGACGGTTGCCTGGTTTACAAGCAATCCGACACTAGAGTCATTGAGAATCCGGAATTTCGTTTCCCTGAGTATGTCGATACCGGAGCTGGTGTTTGTTTCGGTATATTTGCCGTAATCTTTTGTAGATTTCATGTTTTTTATATTCCCTTCCATGTGAGAGATGGGAAGCGAGAATTGAGAAACGGGAGGCAGGAGGCGGGAAACGGGAAGCGGGAAGCGAGAGGCGAGAGGCGAGAGGCGAGAGGCGAGAGCCGCAATCCGCCTTGTTCCCTCTACGAAATCTCTGCAATCTCTGCGTCCTCTGCGATCTCTGCGTTGAAAAAATTTCCGTCCTCCGCAATCCATTTTCCTTTATGGCCAATTGCCGTTCCCCCAGGGGGGAAGGAGCTTTTCATATAGCTTACTGCCCGGTATATTAAGCTCTTGTCCGTAATTTTTTATTATCTTCTCCCCGCTCCTGTCAAATACATATACACCCTCTTCCTTGCCCACGGATACATATCTCTCATACATCTTGTCGTTATTGTCAACATAAGTCTCAAGCTTTAAAAACGAGTGCTGATCCAGTCCCACGCAAAGGTGAGATTCGAACCTGCGGGCAAGGTATGTGAGTGTATCGATATCATCATGCTTTATCCTGTCGTGACAATGGGGGAATACTGTAATCTTGGTAATAAGCCCGAATCCGTTGTCAAAGAATTCGAAATCCGCGTTTGGCCCCGGGTTTGCCATATCCACCCATCCGTAAAGGATTATCTTGTCGCACAGCACATCTGACCCGGCCGATATTGTGTAAAAATTTGTACCGTTTGCAAGAGCTTTCAGAAATGCCCCTTTTAACTTGAAGAAATTAAGGCGGTTCAATAGCACCGCAATATGTCCCCCGAATATAAAAATGGAATTTGCCGAGAGAATCCGGCTTTCGAGTTCTTTCTTAATTCCTTTATATGTAGGATTCTCCATAATATTGGACTTTTTGAAGAAATATTCGTCGATCTCCCGGCATATGTCCACCATCTCATTATCCATGTCAACGATTGTCTTCATTGTATGCTGAATATCTCTGCAATAATAATGAAACCTGTGTTCCCTTATGTCCTTGTCAATAAGAGTTGCCGACTCCTTTTCCACATCATAATCCATAATCCAGGCAAGAGTAGCGCCGGGAAACTCTTCTTTTATTCTCATATTCTGATCTTTTAAGAGGGTCACAAGCTTGGCGTTCTTTTCCCTGTAGAACTCCTTTATGGCGATTATGTTCTCTTGTTTCTCGTGATAAAATCGATAGATATCCGGCTCCCTCGCCTTGTACTTGTTGAAGTCGTGATAAATGGCAAGGTTCTGGATGTTCTTGTCATACCCGTCCTGATATATGGATTTGATACCGATGTTTCTGAGCGATTCTTTCACATGGGACTCGTTATATTCATTTTTCTGCCAGGCGGCCGTTATAAGGAGAACTTTTTTTGTCTCCCTTATCTTCGGATCCGAATGAATCGAGTCCAATATTTTATCCTTGAACTTATAAACAAAATCCGTTTCAAACCTGATGTTTCCGTTTAAAACAATTGCACCTTTCAAGTAATTATCACCTCAGGCTTCTTCAACTATTTTCACATAAGGCTCCACCATTTTTTCCCTTGCAGTTTTATAAAATTCCTCCCTCATCTTTGAAATTTTCATGAGGGGCATGAGGAATGTGTTTTTCAATCTACTCTTGACATTCTTTTGTGGGAAATCATACAAACCATGCTTTTCATAATAAAGGTTGTCTTCCCTGAATATAAATTTCATTTCATATATATAATCCCTGAAAATCTTGTGTCCTCCAACTCCCAGGAATGTTACGGGTCTGCTTATGCCCTTGTCCATTGAATATGCAAATTCGTCGGCAAAGCTTGAGATGAGGGATGTAATTTTGTTCGAATCCTCATATTCATCAGTTATTATATCAACAAGGTTGACCCTTCCCACCTGCAAAAATCCTACTAAAAGTTCTCTAAGGTTGGGGATCTGCCTCAGAGGACCTGAAATCAGGAATCCCATCTGCTTACCCTGTAATACCGGTCTATGACCGTTGAAAAAAGAACGATCGTAATATTTCTTCCAGTTCGAAGATAGATACCTGTCTTTAATTTTGCATGCCTGGATTATCCCGTCGGCCTTCATAATCTTCTCTTTGAAAAAGTCCATAAAGTCATCTTTGTATATGCAGGTGCCGTTGTTGCCACAGTGAATGCACCCTATGCACCCGCCTTTGATATCAATGTCGTTCAGATTCAACACCTCAACCTCGTAAGGAGCTCTCTTTACAAAAACATCGATCATCCTGTTGATATTGACATCGCTCTTTTCGGAGTCGGTCAACAATAATACTTTCTTATCCCCTGTTTTCTCAATTTCCTCAACATCATTGGGTTTGTATTCGGGCATGTTATAGTCTATAGGCATGAAAACCCTTGCAACGGGCATCTTTTTCTCGATATGCCTGAAAAAATTCCTGGCGAATTCAAGCAGACTTTCGCATTTTTCAGGCTCCATAAGATCGTGCATACCGGGGGAATATCCCGGCACATAAATAGCGCCCATATCCTCAGATACCGAATGGATATAATTGTGAGCGGTATGATCATAGAAATGGATTGAAGTGGTAATGGCCGTGGTATATTTATCTTTAAATACTCCGTCAGGCACTTTCTCAATAAATAATTCCACTAATCTCTTGACCTGGCTTGGAGCCATCAGGAAATAAATGGGAAAACTCCATATTACGGCGTCAGACGATTTTATGTCATCGACAATTGATTGGAAATAATCCCCATCCTTCTCGATCTTATTAATCTTTTGACCGATATTTATAACCTTGAATTCGTGACCGGGGATTTTTTTCTCAACGTACCTCAGATACTGAAGTGTAATGCTCATGTCTCCCTTGGGACTACCGTTTAGTATTACAATTTTCATCTCATTCTCTCCTTTTCAAGCTTTGTATGGAGTGTCATCATATACTCAGACGGCGTGCCGTTCATGAATGATTTGCCCCGGACATGGTTGCCACAGTTAACAAAGGCGGTAGTGGAGGCGTTTATCCCCCCTTGAGTTAATACTTGACAACAACTCCCGGTCAATAATATCCTACAAGTTATACTTCTTTATATAATCCCCACTTCCTCCGATTCAACTCATTTGATTTATCCCATAGCTATAATCCCTGATTTTTTATGCCATTTTGCTCTCAAAGGCTCCCCGGGGCTGTCATCCTGAGCGGTAATGAAAAAAGATAATAGATAAAAGAAAAGAGAAAATGGGAGCGCTATTCGTTATCCTTCTTCCTTTT
>JAIORV010000040.1 GCA_021107945.1 Vulcanimicrobiota bacterium
GAATGTAAAAGAAATGAGGATAATTTTTCGTATGGGAAGGATTCATCCAGAGGGATGAGGAATCTGATAGTATCAAAGGAAAATGAGTTTTTCATAAAAATATTCCTTTCAGTGGAAGTCTCTCGTGAAGATTTCCAGGTTCTTTAGAAGATGGGTCTATGTGTGGGTGTTACGTGATACCCACACATTTCTATTTTGCCTGGCAAATACCTTTTGAGAGAAATTATATTTTTACAAATAAACATGAAAAATATTAAATTTGGGGAACAAAAAAAGGGATAAGTTAGGGAAAAGCAAATTAAGAGAGTGCAAAGGGAAAGGTCGAGGCTGACGTGAAAGCGACGGTCACGGCTTTTTTCATTTCGGATATCGGAATGAGTGAGATGCAAAGGGAAAGGTCGAGGCTTCTGTTCTGCTCAGGTTCGGCTTATTTCTGTCTGCCTGGAAGGAATAAACCAATAGGGCATGAATGTATCTCTTGTTAACCGCTTTCAAGGTTACAAACGTTACTCTCTATTTTCAGCCGGCAATTATGCCGGTTTTTTTTATTTCGGGTTATATTGCGAAAAGAGAGATAAAACGGCTTGAAATATAAGCCTGAAAATCAAAAGCATGATATAATATAACTATGGAGAATATAAATTGTTCAGCATAGAAATTTGTGCGGATCCGAAAAGGTAATGTTCAGCATTTGGAAGTGTGAACATTCTCCGGAGAATTTTTTACTCCGGAGAAAGCTAGCCTGGCTAGCCTGGCTAGCCTGACAAGAAACCAGCCTGAAAAATAGGGCAAGAAAGGAAGGACAATGAATGAGATTAAGAGTGGCGAAATCGAGGAAGTCATTAACTATCTCGAAGAGAGTGCGAATCCTAGGCATAGAATTTGGATTCTATTGGCGCTTTACTCTGGAATGCGAAGAACCGAAATCGCAAAGCTTAAGTGGTCAGACATCGGAAAAGGACGGAAAAAGATAAAGAAAAAATTCGTTCATCATCAGGCAAAGAAAAACAGCAAGATGAAAATTACCCTGGGGGAAAGAGTTAAAAAGCTGTTAAGCGTCGCGCTACAAAGAAGGAGAAGGAAACATTACTGCTTCAAGGGTAATGGGAACAGAACGCATATTTGCCCGGAAACAGTATATCGAGCCTGGGCACGAATGCAGTTGAAAATTTGGGGAGAAAAAAGATATACTCTCCACGAATTGCGACATACAGGAATTTCTCGGAAGTGGTGGGATACTCTATCGGTGAAAAAAACAAAAGAATTTGCTCGGCATAAGGATTTTGAGACTACTATGAGATATATCCACTGACGCAATTTGTCATTCGGGGCTGTTCAGACTGACGCAATTTGTCAGCGTGATTTTTGGGAAACGAAAGAAGTGGGCAGTGCCCGGAGGGCGAGCGCCCGCAGGCGCACCGGGCACACGAAGGCGGGGGTCGGAGGGGCGCATTTGCAGGGCACGGCGTCTGCGACGAAGGAGCAGAAACGACGCACCGAAACCGCGCCCCGGAGTGCCCCCCCAAGGACGCCCGGCCGGAGACGATATCCTTTCGCGAATGGTCTGGTGGTAGCTTGCTTGACCTGGCGGAGAACGAAAACTATGATAGACCCGCAAGGGTGAAAAGTCCATCAATGCCGCCATTGAAAAGACGGCCACGATGAAAGAAAGAGTATTATTTTTTGCCGTCTTTTCACGTCCCGACCGAGTGCATGAAAAAAGAGAGAAAAAAGGCGGAGGGACAAAGGCACTTCCCAGATATCGCAGACGGTTTACGATGACATAAGGCCGCTCCCTGGTGGTTCCCCCTCCGGCTGCTTGAACTACGAGAGATATGCAGTATAAGATAGACCGGCGCCCGCTCCCGTGCCCCCCTCCGTCGCGGCGCATTGAAGCACGAACCCACAGGAAGGCACGAGAGACTTGGCACGAAGAATAACCTTATATTGCCATAATTCGGAGGGGGGATGGGGGGAGGTACAGATTTGCCAGACAAGTATTCACTAAGTTTTGAAACCGAATAAACCAAGTGCGCTCGTTGAACTTATAAACGATCACTTTCCGATGAGGTAATACTTTTCTGGCATCCGTTGAAGGCGACAATCTTTTTTCAGGGGTCTGGAAAATGTTGTGTATCCCCTGGCGTGATAAGATTTGAATTGCGATAGGTTTTTGGAAGTGTTACCAGGCTGGAAGAAAGAATCTCTTAAAACCAGGGGACGGCGAAACGGCTCGGGTAACTTAATTCCGGTCTTACTTGTAATGTCTTACTCCCTGGTGAGGCTCCCTATATTTATATTTGGTCCTCCCACCGGGTCTCCCTGGCGAGGAACTACAGAAGTTGAGAAGTGTAAAGAATCCGACGAATAATATAAATCGTCTGAGGTAATTTCTCTGCCACAGCTTGCGCAGGCATCAGGAAGGGAAAGAAGTCCTTGTTTATCCCTGGTAATGTTTGGGTTTTCGTCGCAGTATGGGCATATGAATTCCGGCGATTTTACGAGGGCTTGCGGAAAATAAGCGTCAATTTCTTCCCTGGTAAACGGTTTAAATTTGGCTCCGCATTCAGGACAGTTATCGGGAAAGGTTTCAAGTCCTTTCCATCTGCCTTCTGTGTTCATTTTGATGTTTACATCGCTTTCGCAGTTATCGCATATCATTGTTTTTTTACTCCTTTTGTTTTTATAGTTATCGAGAAATTGCCTGGGTTGATGAATCTTTTACATTGAATACAGCTTTCTGGAATGTGGAGATATCCAGGCTTATCAAGGTCTGGCACAAGAGGAAAATGTGCCTGGCAGTGGTGACACAAACAATAAGGTGTTATTGGTTGTAATTCGTTTTTCAATAGTTACTCCTTAAACAATCCATTCATATCCGATGAAGTTTCGAAGTCCCATATCGGACATACAAAGAGAGATGGGAGCCAGTGGGAAAAGGCTTGTATTGAACAGGAAGATTTTGTCCTTAATTTTCTTGTTTTTCTTCATTGATTTCTCCTTAATCTTTGTGCGCTCGTTGAACTTATAAGAGATACTTTCGGTGTGCCCGGAGGGCTGGCGACGGAGTCGCCTCCGTGTCTGTCGATGTGGCGGGGTGACGGAGCATCCGGGGCCGAAAGGGACGGCACCCCGCCCAAGACAGGCACGGCGGTTACGATATCCTTTCTGTTACTCCTCCGGTTCTTGCTCTTGCCTGTGGTGAAGGTCGCGCAGACGTCGCCACTCAGGAGAGCCTATAAACGCCAGGCTGTCGAGCTGCTCCGGTTTTACTCCGAGCATCTCTGACATCTCTTCATCTACATCCTGGGCTGTCTTGTGAATTTTCAGGTCATACAGATGTGCCTCTTCATCTGAGGAATTCGTGAGGTTTTTCAGTTCAAGTTCTTCCGGTGCCTTGTCGTTTTTCGATAAAAGAAGGTCGATGTCGATACCTATGCTTTTTAGTTTCCTTCTCCTGTTATAGAAGGTAGAAGAGGGCATTAGCTTTTTAGCTTTGTCGATTCCTTCAGAAGCAAGTATCAAGAGGAACTTAATGTAAAGATTTGGCCTGGAAAGTTCTCGGTTAACGATATCGAGAATATCTGTTATGCCGTTGATTCTGTAGCTCATCGCTGTCATATCTCCTATCAGTCTGTTTATATGTGTTGACAGGTTGTATTTTAACATGCTATGTAGGAATAATCCAACAGTGCATTCGTCTCGGCTGTGGACTTTCAAGAACCTGACGAGATATGCGGAACGCCACTCTTCTTCGAATCTGAGGATACGCCTGGAGTTATTAGAAATGGTGGCTATATCACAATAGTAATTACGCTTGTGTGCTTGCATCTCATCGAATTTGGAATAGAACTTGACGGTTCTGTTCCTGTAACTCCAGTAAGGAATAGTGTTATATTTTGGTAGTTTTCCCTTGATTCGTCGCGTTTTTAGCCAGGAGAGAGTATCTTTTACTGCCTGGTAGCTGCTCATTACGTAGTTGAAGCAGATGTCAATCCTTTTTATAATCCAGTCTTTATAGTTTGGTATCGGCATATCTGAAACGGAAGTTAACAGAAAATAGAAGTTCTCAAGGAATTTGTTGAGGTCCCAGAGGAGAAGGCTGGAGTGTCCGAATGCGTATTTCGGCGCAGAGAACTCGAAGAGAATTCCTCTCGAAGTGAGAGTGAAAGTTATATCTTCGTCGTAGGATTTGTTTTCCAGGAGACTGTTTACATCGAGAAGGCGGAATTTGGAATAACAGGAACTTTCCTGACCTTCGATATCGTATTTCTGGTAATTCGAATGTAAAAGAAATGAGGATAATTTTTCGTATGGGAAGGATTCATCCAGAGGGA
>JAIORV010000153.1 GCA_021107945.1 Vulcanimicrobiota bacterium
CCCCCGGATAAATCCGGGGGTTAATCTCATGGGAGGTTTAAAAACCTCCGCTACCGGCATTTGAGGTGGGAGACGAGAAGCGAGAAGTTGGATTCGGTCTCCGTCATCCGTTGTCCGACCTCCGTTATCCATTATCGGGACGGGGACGTCCCTCCTACATATCCGACATCCGACGTCTGACTTCCGACTTCCCCATCAGTACCCCTGCACTAATTCTTCGACTGACTTTACAACAACTTTCATCCCATCTACCTTTACAACCTGGACTCTTGTTCCTTTTTGAATATATTCCCCGCTTGTGGTGACGTCAACTCTCTCGTCGTTGATGAGAGCGACTCCGTAAGGTCTCAGATCGGTCTGAGCCACGCCATACGAACCTTCCAAATCGGTTCTTTCATCGGAGGAAGTATATCCCGATTCCTTTGTCTGTTTTTTCTTCAGGATAAAATGTGAGAAAAACAGGATGATTCCAACGATAAAAACAGTAAAAATCCCTCCTGCCATAATAAAAAAAAGAGACATTTGTTACCACATCCCTCCTATTTCTTCAACCGTAACTTTGCTTCCCTTTACCTCGACAACCTTGATCGGCGCATTTTGGGAGATCATTTTTCCCGTGGATGTAACCTCGATCCTCTTATCGTTTATGATTGCGACTCCCGACGGTCTGAGATCCGACATCGCCTTGCCCGTTGCGCCTTCAAGCTCGAAATCGATTGTGGAAATATCCGTCAAATCCTCATCCTTTTTCTTTTTATTCTTTAAAGTAAATTTGCCGGAAAAAAGTAAGTATAAAAAAATGACAAGTACTAATACTATAAATATTCCAACTACACTGAAGAAAATTGCAGTATTTCTCCAACCGGAGCTTCCAAGCTGGGCAAGAGTATTGGGAATATTTTTAAGATATGAAATGAGTATCGAACCTTCGTTCATCTACCATCCTCCTTCTACTTCTTCGACAACAATCCTGAAGCCTTTCACTTTGATGACCCTAATTGGGGAATCCTTCTTGATATAGCTCCCGTCTGTTGTAACATCAACTTTCTCTTCATTAATCATCGCAATTCCCGCCGGTCTGAGGTCGGTATATGCAACACCCATAGCCCCTTCCAGATCGATTCGTTCGTCCTGGGATGTATAACCTTCTTCTTTTGTTTCCCTTTTTGTGTGGCGGAGCTTATTCCAGTGAGGTGATTTGGGGAGGTATTTCAGGAGAACTGCGAATATTCCTCCGGACACCAAAAGAGAAGCCAGGATTGAGTATCCTGCTGTGACAGGGTTTGCAATCGCCAAGGCAATGAAAACCGCCGCGAATGAAGCGATAAGACCTAATATTCCTGTTATTCCATGCCCGGGGATGAAGAAAATCTCCGTCACAAGGAATATTATGCCGACTCCGAATATTATTGCGACCCACCACATTGACGGGTTCATTATAATGTGTCCGGTAAAAAACACACTCATCGCAATAACGCCGATTCCGCCTGCAAGTGAGCTGAAAGTTATCAATTCGACCAGCAGTCCGAGAATTCCGAGGATCAGAAGCGTCGTGCTAACATAAGGATTACATACAGCCTTTGCCGCTTGCCGGAGGGATCCGGTATCGGCATTACCTCCTGCCTGGTTGAAAAGCGCTAGGGAACCGGAATCCATCGGTGCTGCATAAAGCAGGATGAATGTGGAAAATATGATTAGTGCCGTGAAAAGAATGATCCGGATGGCTTTCTTGCTCATAAAGGGGACTCTCCTTCTTTAACCCATCTTTATTGCTGTTTTTGATTTTCCCGGCTAAATATCCTCTGTCATTGTCTTTTGCAATTTAATTATATCATAGGACGATCATGGATTCAAATTGAGGGAGGTTCCGACATTACCCCATCCATACGAATTCCACAATCTCTTCGTTAGAAAATTCGTAACTGTTCAGCCCATTTTTCCAGGGGACTACCAAATGTTGATTTCACGGCGTTTCAGGCTGGTCAGGAGACCAGCCTCTACCCAATTTTCAGGGAATTAATAATTGTCTGAAGTGTTAACTTTATTTAAAACTCTGCGTCCTCCGCGAACTCTGCGGTGAATTTAAAAACATTATCCGGGTCAAAAATATCTCTTACTCCTTCTCAAGAATTCCTTCCTGTAGAAGGCGCTGTATCGTGTAGAAAAAAAGTCTTTCGTCAATTTCTATTATATTACTTGCCCTTTTATGGAGTTCTTCTTCAATCATTGTTCCGTTTTTTGTGCCGTCGGAAACTATATCCAGGACGATCCAATGTAGTTTACCAAGGCTTTCATCTATGCTTAATGAATCATCATTGAAAAGAACGCCCCAATTCCTTTTTCCGCCTTTGTATCTTCCTTCCCAGAAAAAATCGATATCCCCGGACAGTTTGTAGTTGCACCTTCTCAACTTATCAGGACTGTCAAAATGTGAAATATCAACTATTGAATCCAGAAAAGATTTTATATTTTTGGAAAAAAGCTTGTTGACAGGCCTGACATCCCTGAAGCCGAAGCTTGATGGAATGTCCGGGGTGTATCTCATGCTGATCAATCCGTCAGCTAGTTTTTCTATGCCGGAGGATTGGTATGTTTTAAGCAATGTTGTAACCTGCTGCGAGTATGCATCGTAATCCATGTCATAATCCACATGCTCAAGAACATAAGGCTCAACTTCCTTATAGCGGCTTGCAAGAACAAGCACCTGAAAATTTGCGGGAGCAAGCCAATTGATTATTTTTTCGAAATAGGTCTCACCTTTCTTGAAAAACAATAGAGTTACAATTTGTGCATGTCCGTTCTTTTTAATATGAGTGCGAACTCCCTTTAGAATCCTGTCGAGTATCGCTTCTCCCGATTTCTCGCCGTCTCTGAACATTATTGACTGTTGCGGTGCGGGGACGAACGGAGGGTTCGCAAGTATCAGGTCAAATTTCCTGTTTCCCACCGGTCGATAGAGGTTTCCCTGTAAAAATTCGACATTGTCGGTCTGGTTCAAAAGCGCGTTGAACCGGGCAAAATTTAAGGCGCGATTATTTATATCCACCCCGACAACCTTCTCGGAAAATCTGGACGCAAGTATTGCCTGTATGCCGCTGCCCGTGCAAAGATCAAGGGTGTCTTTAGGCTTGCTGTCGATCATGCCCCTTGCAAGCATATATGAATCAAGTCCCGGCGGATACACATAATTCTTTGTATATTTGTTCTTGAAACGGTGATCTGAGGCAAAAAATCCTCCCCCGCACGGAAACAGGTCAACTGTGGAGAAATAGCCGTTCCCGTTGCGGGAAATAAGCCCGAGTTCCCGGCAGAGATTTATCTCTTCCGGATCAAATATCTCTTCCATTTCCCTTTCATCAAGAGGAGTTGCAAGCAAAAACAGCCGAATCAGCCTGTCGAGGGGCGTGTTTTCTTTGAGTTTGAAATTGAGGTATATGGGGAGGTATTTTAGCAGGATGTATTCGATATCTTTAACGCCGAGTCTCTGAAAAACATTTTCCTCCGTGTATTCGTATTCTTTCAACTTATTGTATATCGGGAGAAGGTCTTCTTTCTTCATTCCACTGATATTAAAATGGATTGAAGTTTTTTTCAGTACATCGTTTACTTTCATGTATGACACCCTCTGTTTTGATTTTTTGTTATTATTCAGTCCCTTTATGAATTTTCGGGTAGCGAGAGGCAATTACCCCTTGCATAACGCCAAGGGAGTTGCCCTCGACCACCCTGACTGAATACATACGATTTATTATTTGCCCCACAATCCCCTCAAAGAAAGCGTATTTCATTACATAAAAAATTCCATTTCTTGAATATATCCAATGCATTCTCCCTGGTTATTTTTTCTGCAATGGCGCTTTTTGCTACTCTGTGAAAAAAGATTTCCATTTTTGTATTCTTTGAGCAGTTTTGTGTAATTTCTGAGAATTTTTTATCAGAATTTCTTGTATAGGCAATGTCGCATATAAGACCTAAAACTGAAAGATCCCCTAACTTCTTTGCTTCCTGTAGTAATTTTTTTTCGTTAATATCATCAACATTCCGAATGAGCCAATCGAGCATAATCCACGTTAACCTTCCCGACCTCCTGCAATACGATGTGCTTTCTGCAATAACTTGCTCCTGTTCACGTTCAACAGCTATCAATTCATAAGAATCAAGTAGTACAGAGCCTCCCAATTGATTCCATTCGTTAAACAACCTGTCTATTGCATTTCCCATCCCTGCTCCTCCATGAAATACTTTATTTTTGTGCAAGATCCTGTTGTCAAAAATGCGATTGAGAAATATTCTTTAATAGCCTTATAGCCATATTTCA
>JAIORV010000209.1 GCA_021107945.1 Vulcanimicrobiota bacterium
AACAGGCAAATGTAATAAAACCGCTTTTGTAATATTATTCAGAATTTAACTCTATCCCTGTAAGATAATGTATAAAGTTTTTCTAAAACAAAACCTCCTGCAACATCCCCAAGGCTTCATCACCCTTACCGCTCAAACGACATAATGGGCATCGGGAATTATTCTCATCAAATGTCCGGGAATTAATGGAAGGAATTCCATTGTTGTTGTATTCCACCTGGAGGAATGTGGAACTGCTTACCCGCCCGGCAGCCAGGTCTTCCAGGAGTCTTATCCCCAAATTTACCCCAATCTGGTTAAGGCTGGCAACGGAACCACTTCGCTCCAGGCGCCAGTCACGGTTTACTTCCCTTGTGTCGCCCTTACCCAGGATAATTTCACGGGCTCTATCCATATCCGATATACCACCCATGCAAAGCAGGCATCCCTGTCCCGGCAGAATCAACCGGACAGACGACCCCATCTGCCTTTGCTCACTGTTATCAATAAATACTCCCGTCCCCACATCCAGGAAGATTTTCGAGTAAATGGCAGATAGAAAAACAGCGCCAATACGGGCAGCATCGTTATCCACCGTGCAGGTGATGATTCGGGATTCTTTCACTGCACGGAGAGCCTTAAAGCTCATTATGGATTCGGGAACGACATTAATGGATGGATGAGCAGGCAGAAGGTCCAGGTAATCTTTCAGGACATCCACCTTCTTTCTGCCCAAGTCCTTCTTCACAACCATCTCCATACTGTCGAGATTATGTTTTTCTATTGTATCAAAATCGGTTAACCAGAGTTTTTTAACCCCCAGTTTGACCAGGGATTTCGCCATCATACTGCCACTGCGCCCGGCTCCAACGATACAGAATGGAATCCGGGTTATACGTGACCAGGTATCTTCTCCCCCCAAGGCACCTATAGTCCGGCTCCACAGTTCGCTATCCTGAATTATGGAGGGAGTTTCCTGCCTGAAGGAAATCTCTATAAGCTCCGGGCCGTTGATATAAATTGAAGAAAGGGGCTTAACCTCTCCGTCTGGACACCGGAGGTAACCCGCCATATAGCCGATAGCTGATTCGCTTCCTATTCCTATCCCGGCTATATATCCACGGTAGTCTTTGAGTATGGTTTCTGGCAACCTGTTGTTGAAGAAGTTCTCCGGCAGCATGGATTGATCAGATTCCTGGAAAGACCACAGGCAGACCATATTTTCAGGGAGGCGGTGGATGTTGTTGAGAATCCTGTTCTCTCCCCGGGCAATAAGTTCAAGGTTTTTCTGCACCTGGTTCAGACCTGCAGGAAACAGTATTATCCTGCTGCTGTCCCGGGCAAGTTCCCTGATTATTTTATTCCATGATGTCCTGGTAAATATTACCGCATTCATTGCTTTTCCGCCTCCCTGAAATATATAGATCCTGATCTACCCTGTAGCCTAGGGCGGTTTGCAGTCAAGCATCGTTGACCGCTGTTTTTTTCTCCCCTTTATGCTCATCCCATAAAGTCAGTTTCCCGGCTTCTTCCTGGATTAATCGAAGCCATAGACTATTCTTTGTCTTTCCGCTTCTTCCAATTCTTTCCGGACCTCGGCATTTTTATTCCTGACCATCTTCTCAACCCTGGAGTCGTGGGTTATGGGCAGTCCTCCCATATCGATGATTGCCTTTTTGGGAGCGACTTCCTCAACATTATCGCTGATTTTTCCTATTCCAGAAGCCTTGGCTGTGATTAACTTCATTAAAATCACCTCAAAATCACCTCCTGTCAAAGAATGTTACAAAAGAGAAAAGGGGAAATTAAGGGTTATTTATCGAAATAATCATTTATATTTTTTTTATTCATCAAATTTAGATTTATTGATAATAAATAATTTAATATGAATTATTTCTGAATTAACAAAGTGATTGTTAATGTTAAATATTTTAAGGAGGGAGAATTGGAATATGCCAACAGATGAGGAATTGATAGCCAGGTTTTATGAGTGCAATGATACTGCATTTGATGAAATCCTTAATCGTTACTTTAACAGTTTGTCTGTTTTTATAGCTAATTTGCAATTATCTATTGTAGCAGACAGCACCGCCAGCATAACTTTTATACAACTTTATATGTCCAAGAAAAGGAGGAATAACGATCGATACGATCCCATTAATCAACCGGTTTTTATAATGTATCTATTTAGAAAAGCACTGGAAAAGGCAATCGAAATTGATGAAGAATAAAGAAGACAGAAAATTATTTTTTCTCATACTTAATTTTTCACTATTTTAATTGTAGTATAATTTAAGGAGATATGAACAATACTTTCTTCAGAAGGGAGAAGTGAATTATGCCGGGCAGTAAGGGATGCATGACCACAATAACTTCATTGACTACACTAAATGATAAGCAACTAATCGATGCTCACTATAAAGGAGATGCTTCAGCTTTTGATGAGTTGCACAGGCGTTATTTTTCCAGGTCTTACAGGCTTTCTTATAAATTTCTCCGCAATCATCATGATGCAGAGGATTGCTCTCAGGAAATACTTGTAAAAATATTCGAAACAAAGGTTAAAAATAGATATGATCCAACAAAAGGTGCAAGCTTTAAAACCTGGGCAGACAGAATCGCCGCTAATACCGTAATCAATTATCATAAAAAAAGAAAGAAGTCTGCCCGGGATACATCGTTCGATGAGACTTACCAGGCTCCTGATGAGAATACTTCAATTTCCAGGGAACCCATTATAGATAAAAGTGTGCCAAATAAGTTGATGATTTTATCATGCTTTGAGATAATCACAGAGGAAGAGAAGTTTATAGTTATTCTGCATATTGTTATAGGGTTTAAGCAAAAAGAAATAGCAGTAATAATGGGGATATCGGCACCAAGAGTAAACCAGAAACTAAAAAGGGCATTGAATAAACTTAAACTTTGTTTGGTCGAGCAAATGAAAAATCAAGGAGGCATGTAGATATGAATATAAACCTGAATATAGATGATGACAAATTACTTGAAATGATAAATGCTGCAATGGAAGAGGATATGGGGCCCGTGCCCACCTCTCACCGCCATAAAACACCGGAATGCCTGAGTTTTGGCAGGTTTGAGCAATATCATCTTAACCCGGCTTTGCTGACAGAAGAGGAAAAGAAGCATATTGAGAGCGGCTGCCGGTATTGCAAGATGAACATTGGGCTGTTTGGAGAGGAAGTTCTGCATTATAGCCTGATAAAACTCCTACTTTATGAGTATGATCCAGGCTTAATCAAAGATGAAATTGAAAGACAAAATATCAGCAGACATCTTGAGATCAATGAATGCGTAAAATGTAATGCTCTTGTGAAAAAATATGCTTCTTTCATTGAAGGTTTAAAAGAACTGAATAGGACAATGGTTATCATTGGGGAGAATTTCATAATGGGATTATCGGGAGTCAGACCTTCTTTTGTCAAATCTATGGATCCTGCAGAATGCGGTTCATTTGAATTTGCTTCAGAAGATGCAGAAGAAAACAGGTTCCACCTGGATAAAGTATCAATAGAACAACTCTTTGATGAACCCGTCATTTTTAAAATCGATGTTATGGAACGCCCTGACGATCAGGTGCATTTTTACATTGAAACCGATAATCCAGTGGTAATGAAAAAACCCATTCGTTTCACCCTGTCCAACGGGGAAATGGAGAAGAAAGGCTTCATCATGCTGAGAGAGGGAATGAATCGTTTCCTTGGACAGTATTTCGTAGGAATGAAGAAAGATTTCGCTCCTTTCATTAAAAAAGCTGATAAGTTTCAAATAATACTGGAGCCCCTTTCAATTACTTCCGAGGACGATGAACTTCTTATCAGGGCGGTAAAATATGCCCGGACTTATGGACCCGGTTCACTCAAGTCCTGGAAAGAATGGCTTGAGAAAAAGAAGGAAAAGTTTTCAAATGATGAGGAAATGCTTGACTTTTTGGATGAAGCCCTTGAAGTGGTAGATGATGCAATAAGAGATCAGGGCTTATAGGTTAATGGGGATAAAGAATATCCCAAATGCACAAATCCTGTCTGCTGTTATCCCGATAGTGGACGGGATTTAACTTGATTTTAATATTCATGAATATTTGTTTGTCAGAAAAACCTCGCATG
>JAIORV010000019.1 GCA_021107945.1 Vulcanimicrobiota bacterium
TATTCAGGGAGATAGATACGTCAGACCGGGATGTGCTAATGGAATGGGGCCTCTCAGATGCTCTGTATATTGATGATAAGCAAGTCCGGACAGGTCCGCCGCCGTCCTATGAGAAGATATACAAACTTATTTCAAAAAGGGTCAGGAAACTCAAGCTTTAAGCAAAATAAAAATATATCGGCAGGGGAATTAAAATGATTCATTCATTGACAGCACCGGATTGGGGGTTATTGGGTTTAAGGTTTTTGAGTGCAGTGGTTGGGTTGAGGATAGAGTTCTCGTCACGGACCTCGGACGGCGCTTCGCTTTGTCCAGGGTATCAAGTCGAATGCTTATGTTTTCTTTAATCTCAATATTTTGTTTAGTCTGTCATTCTGTAATTCAGGCACGATGAGTAAAAAAATTGCTATTTAATGTAGTATAAAACTGTTAAATTTATATAAAAATAGTGTGTGGTTATGCAATATGAAAAAACAACGCAAAAACGAGTCAAATGAAGTAAGATTTGTTAAAATAAGGTGATATCTATCCATAACAATTCTAAAACAGAGGTATCAAAAAAAACGATTACAATATTTGAACATGGTTTTTTACCTTATGATAACGAATTATTAAATAATCGAGATGAAATCATCGATTTATTAGGGAAATTAAAATCTAAAGGGAATAAAAAGATTTTCACTATGTATCGAGATGGAATTAAAGCATCAGAACAAGTAGGATTTGTACAAGTCAAAGACATCTCAATAGAAATATTACCCAAGATCGTTAAAAAGTCAGTTATTTCTCAAGAATCAGAATCAATATTATCCTCTCGACGAAATTTATTGTATATGTTGCAATATTGTTTCGATCTTCCTGCTTTCGAAAATGAGTTAGCAAGTATGGTAAGTCAAAAATCTAATTGGTTCGAGATTTTAACATTTATTTTTGCAAATAATTTACAAATATTATTGGAGAAGGGGGCACATAAACAATACATTGATATAAAAGAAAATATGACAACCTTAAAAGGAAAATGGCTTTTCACTCAACATGTTAGGGCAAATCCTTATCAAAAACATCGTTTTTTTGTAAAGTATGATGAATTTAGTATGGATAATCTCTTAAATCAAATTCTCAGGTTTGTAACTCATAAATTAAAATATCAATCAAAAGATGTTATTAATAGAAAAAAGCTTCATATGTTGGATATGTGGATGGAGGATGTTAATCTTGTACAAATAATAAATCCTTCTGATTTTGAAAGAATGTTTTTCACTCGACAGAATGTTCAATTTGAACCCGTTATTAATCTCGCTAAACTTTTTATTTTAAATCAGGTTATAGATGTTAGAATGGGAAATGTCAAAGCTTTTGCTTTTACTTTTGATATGAATCTTCTTTTTGAGCAATTTGTAGTGAAATTTTTAAATGAATATAAAAATAAAATTTTACCTGATAGATTAAAAGATTGTACAATTATTCCTCAAGCGATTGGTTCAATTAAATATCTAGCAAAAATGAATAATAAATTAGTTTTTAGAATGCAGCCAGATATAATCTTAAAGAATCCGAATCTTTCAATTCCTGTGATTATTGATACTAAATATAAGATTCTTAACATAAATTATCGAAAAATGAATATTAAGGAAACTGATATGTATCAAATGGCTGCTTACTTAAATACTTTTGATTGTAATTTTTGTGTTCTTATATATCCTCAGTCAATTGAAATTGACAAAGCTATTGATAGAAATTTCATTTTAACAAGCAATAATTCGATAATTAAAGTAGCAACTATAGATTTAAATAAGGATTTAAAAAATTCGACACATGAATTAATTAAAGATTTTAGAAATATACTAAATGGATGTAATTAATATGAACGTTTGGAAAATAACACCAGGATCGAAGGGATACTTATGGGACGTTTTTACTAAAAAAAATTGCATAGGTATAGGATGGTCTGATGACGACTATTCAGTCTATAACTCACTAGATGAAGTAAAAGGCGATTACAAAAAAAATGATGCTAATTGTATATGGAATTTCTATAATGAGATTGAAGAAGGTGACTGGGTAGTTGCAAATAAAGGTAAAGATGCAGTATTAGGAATTGGAATTATTAAAAGTGATTATATTGGACCTAATCATGAGGAAAATCCAAATCTTAAATATGAGCACATTAGAAAAGTTGATTGGAAAATAAAAGATGAAATACCTATTCATTTCTCAAAACAAGCAAAAAAATTTGACAATAAAACAGTAACACCAATTTCTGAAATAAAATGGGAGGAGATTAAAAAAGCATATATTAATCAAAATCCTGAATATGAAACTGTGTTTTCCAATTCAATTAATGGCCTTAAAAATGATCTAAGTCGTTCTCATCATGTTCATTATCCAATATTTTCAAAAATAGATAACATACTGAATCGATCTAAGAATTTAATACTGTATGGTCCACCCGGCACAGGAAAAACGTTTTTAACATCAAAATATCTAGAATATTTTCTAAAAGACCAAATCAATGAGCCTCAATCAAAAGAAAAACTACTCTTAGAAGCTATTGAAAATTTATCATGGTATCAAGTCATTGCATTGGCAATTTATACAGAAGGTAAAGATGAAAAAATAAAAGTAAAAAACTTGAAGAAAACACAAATTATTAATGATTATTTTTCAATAATAAAAAATCGAAAAGATAATATTGATAATACTCTATGGTCTATTTTGTCAGGACATGCATCTCCTGAAAGTGAGACAGTTAAACATCAAAATAGATATGAACCTTTTATTTTTGATAAAACCTCAGAAAGTGAGTGGTATTTAACCTCTGAAGGAATTGAATATGTTAAAGAAGAATTAAATCTTGCTATTTCAATAATTAAGGGTGAAATTGAACAAAAAAAGTCTTTTGAACAATATTCTGATTTTATAACATTTCATCAATCTTATGCTTATGAAGAGTTTATTGAAGGATTAAAGCCTGTTCCTGATGATGAAGACCCTTCAATAGTAAATTACCAAGTCGTTCCAGGTATTTTTTCAGAGATATGCCGAAAAGCAGAGGCTGACGATACTAAGAAATATGTACTAATAATTGATGAGATTAACCGGGGAAACATTGCAAAAATTTTTGGAGAACTCATAACATTCCTAGAGGATGATAAACGAATCAACGAGCTAAACTATTTCCCAGTTGTGTTGCCCTATTCAAAGAGAAAATTTGGGATTCCTAATAATCTCTATATTATTGGAACGATGAATACATCAGATCGATCAATTGCACTTTTAGATATTGCGCTTCGTCGAAGATTTACATTTTTAGAAATTATGCCTGATCCTGAACTTTTAAAAGACGTAATTATTGATGGAATTGATTTAAGTTTGTTGTTAAAAACGCTAAATATGAGAATATCTGGACTTATTGACAGAGATCATCAAATTGGGCATAGTTATCTGCTTCGTATTAAGAGTGTACTCAAAGAACATGGGGAAGAAAAAGCTAAAGAGGAACTTCTATTTGTTTGGTATAGAAAAATAATACCTTTGTTAACTGAATATTTATATAATGATGGGGGGAGGCTTAGAACCGTTTTGGGTGGTGGTTTTGTCAAAGAAAATAAAGACTATTTAGCAGAAGATGGTACTTACAATAATGGTGTTTTTGATATTCCTGAATATGATATTGATAGATGGGCAAATTTCAAAGATGCCATGAGCAAAATTATTATTACTAGCAGTGAATCCGGTGAATCTGTTGATGACGAAAATATTGAAAACGGCGACGATTCATAATATTATCTTGGATTAATTATAATCACAATTATTTCAAAAAGGGTCAGGAAACTCAACCTTTAACCAAAATAGAAATATATCTGCAGGGGAATTAATAGTAATATATGGTTAGCGCATGGGGGCAAGACGATATTCGGATAATCAATGCCTACCGATGCCGTACATAGGAGATAATAAAACTTATATTCTATGGAATAGTCTATATTGATTAATAATTAAAATACGGTGGAAATATGAAATTTGAAGCAATATTAAAAGACATCGAAGCTGAAGG
>JAIORV010000179.1 GCA_021107945.1 Vulcanimicrobiota bacterium
TAACTGCCATATCCACAATCCTCCCTTTCCTTTAGTGATAGTATTTTGAGTATTTCCGCCACTTCTATGTTTTACAAGGTCATTCCTTCTTTTTTTTTCAAAAAACCTCGATTTTATGCCAATAATCAGGTTTTTTTGCTGAAATTCGTGAAAAAATCAAAAAAATCATTCTTCATCGTCGTTAATTCCCGAATGTACGGCAAAAAGAACAAGCTCCACGCGATCGCGCAGATCTAATTTTCTGATTGAATTTGCAACATGTGTTTTTACAGTCGCTTCGCTGATGAAAAGTTTTTGTGCAATCTCTCTGTTATTCATTCCTTTGCCCACAAGTTGGACAACCTGCTTTTCTCTTTCTGTAAGAACCTGTAATTTTATTCGTTTTTCTTTTGAAGGATCTTCTTTCTTTTTCTCCATCAGTCGTGCAAATTCCCGTAAAATCTTACTTGCCACCCGGGGTTGAACAACTGATTCGCCGCTATGGGCGGATCTAACAGCGGAAATAACATTGTCGGTAGAAGTGTCTTTCAGCAAATATCCCATTGCCCCGGCGTGTATGAGATCAAACACAAAATTATCGTCATCTTTTGCGGTCAGTATGACAATCTTTGTTTTCGGTGATTCCCGACTGAGAATTTTGGTAGCCTTCAACCCGTCTATCCGGGGCATGCTTATATCAAGAAGGAGTATGTCAGGTTTCAATTTTTTCGTAAGTTCAATCGCTTCCTTTCCATCGACGGCCTCACCCACAACTTCAATATCGTCTTCCTCCATAAGGGTATGGTAAAGCATTTCCCTGAAAAGTCTGTGGTCATCCGCAATCACAACCGCAATTTTTTTATCCTTATCAGGCATATTTTGCTCCTCTTAATTAAGCTGTTTCACATTATTTTACCGTCAAGACCACAAAGGGATTCGGAAAATGAATAAAGCGGACCAAATTTATTCGGACCTTTTAGATAGTTCCATTTCCTTGAGAATGCAAAACTCCTGTTGCAAGTGGTCAAACAGTGAAATCACCGAGCCAGGATGATTGACACATTGTTAGAGCTATCATTGGCGGTTGCAATGTCGGGTTTGTTATCGTTGTTGAAATCGCCTGTTGCCACAGCCCTGGGCTCGGCATCAGCATAATAATATGCCGCTGCCTGGAATGTACCATCGCCGTTTCCAAGAAGCACAGCAACATTGCCAGGGGCAAAATTAGATGTTGCAATGTCAGGGTCACCATCGCCATTAAAATCACCTGTAGTTAACCACGTGGGAGAGTCTCCCACAGTATAATTTACTGCTGCCGCAAATGTGCCATCGCCATTTCCAAGAAGCACAGACACATTGGAAGAGGTAATGTTAGCTACTGCAATGTCAGTGTCGCCGTCGCCGTTTAAATCGCCTGTCGTCAAGCTATAAGGCGCGGTTCCCACTCCGTAATTTACAGCCGCCTGAAATGTGCCGTCGCCGTTTCCAAGAAGCACGGACATGTTGTCTGAGTTCTTATTCGCGGATGCAATGTCAATGTCGCCATCGCCGTTAAAATCACCTGTCACCACGCCCGTAGCTCCATCTCCCGCTGCATAATTTACCATTGCCTGGAATGTGCCATCGCCGTTTCCAAGAAGCACAGAAACATTGTCAGTAGTAAAATTAGCGGTTGCAATGTCAAGGTCACCGTCGCCGTTAAAATCACCAGTTGCCACGTCAAAAGGCTGGTCTCCGACGGCATAATTTACCGCCGCCTGGAATGTGCCGTCACCATTTCCAAGAAGTATGGACAAATTGTCAATGTTTTTATTAGCGGCTGCAATGTCAGAATCGCCGTCGCCGTTAAAATCGCCTGTCGCCATACCCCAAGGAGTGTCTCCCGTTGCATAATTTACCGCCGCCGCAAATGTGCCGTTGCCATTGCCAATAAACACAGAAACATTGTCAGAGTCATTATTTGTGACTGCAATGTCAGCGTCGCCGTCGCCATTAAAATCGCCTGTCACCAACCTCGTAGGCCCGTCTCCCGCTGCATAATTTACTGCCACCTGGAATGTGCCGTCGCCGTTTCCGGTAAGCACAGAAACATTGTCAGAGTTATAACTGGGGGTTGCAATGTCAAGATTGCCATCGCTGTTAAAATCGCCTGTCGTCAAGCGGTAAGGTCCATCTCCAGCGGCATAATTGACTGCCGCCACAAATGTGCCGTCACCGTTTCCAAGAAGCACAGAAACATTGTCGGAGTTTGAATTAGCGGTTGCAATGTCAGGGTCGCCGTCGCCGTTATAATCGCCTGTTGAAACGCTGTAAGCCCCGTCTCCAGCGGCATAATTTACCGCTGCTACAAATGTGCCGTCGCCGTTTCCTATAAGCACAGAAACATTGTTATCGCCGTTATTAGCGACTGCAAGGTCAGGATCGCCGTCGCCGTTAAAGTCGCCTGCCGTTATACCATAAGGCGAGTCTCCCGTATCATAATTTACCGCCGCTATAAATGTGCCATCGCCGTTTCCAATAAGCACAGAAACATTGTCAGGGACAACATTAGCGGTTGCAATGTCAGGGTTGCCGTCGCCGTTAAAGTCGCTTACTACCAAGTCGCGAGGATTGGCTCCCACGTCATAATTTACCGCCGCCTGAAATGTACCGTCGCCGTTTCCAATAAGCACAGAGGTATTGGAAGAGGTCATGTTAACTGTTGCAATGTCAGTGTCGCCGTCGCCGTTTAAATCGCCTGTCGCCAAGCTATAAGGCCCGTTTCCCACTTCATAATTTACCGCCGCCTGAAATGTGCCGTCGCCGTTTCCAAGAAGCACAGACGCATTGTTATCGCCATTATTAGCTGCTGCAATGTCAGGAACGCCGTCGCCGTTAAAGTCGCCTGTCGCCACACCCCAAGGCCAGAATCCCACGGCATAATTTACCGCTGCCTGGAATGTACCGTCACCATTTCCGATAAGCACTGAAACATTATGAGAGCCAGAATTGGATGTTACAATGTCAGTGTCGCCGTCGCCGTCAAAATCGTCTGCCGCCACGCCAAAAGCCTCATTTCCCGCCTGGAATTGCTCAACGGCAATAAAACCCCCGAATCCCTGTGGCGGAGGAGGATTGGGACCCGGTGAATATGTCGGGCTTGGTGAAGGTGAAGATGTGGGAGAAGGTGTGGGAGATGAAGTTGGTGTGGGTGTGGGCGAGTATGTGGGGGATGTCGTGGGAGTAGGTGTGGGTGTTGGATCTCCTCCTGTTGTGGTGGTCAGAATTACTCCTCCTGACCCTGAGATGTACCCGCTATTTTGATTGTAAAAGTGAACACCCCTGAGGATTCCATTTGTATTTGAATTTTGAGCCGCCCAATTCCCCTTTCCGGTGGTGGTGCGAAGAATAACACCACTGTCTCCAACTGCCCATCCGTTCAGGGAATCCACAAAGCAAATTCCATAAAGATCACTTTGAATTCCTGAAACCTGGGCAGTCCAGGTTGTCCCGCCGTCGGAAGTGTTTATGATTGCGCCACCCGCTCCCGATGCCCAACCGGTGGATGAATCAATGAAACTTACGCTGTAAAGATCCCCGTTGACTCCCGGACTCTGCTGACTCCAGGTGCTTCCGCCATCGGCGGTGTATAATGCAACGCCGCTTGCTCCAACAATCCATCCGGTATTTGAGCTTACAAAACATATATCATGCAAAGTTGTTGTTACGCCTGATGTTTGAGAAATCCATGTGCCGCCGGAATCTGCGGAATAAAGTATAGACCCGCTGTCTCCAACTGTCCACATTTTAGACCCGACAGCAA
>JAIORV010000063.1 GCA_021107945.1 Vulcanimicrobiota bacterium
GGAAGACATTGGAGGTAAGTAAAACCCGTCCTTGCCAAGGTTTATTCAGGAAAGGAAAAGATCGTATTCCGCTCAGGATGACAGTTCTATGCTTTTCTTTCTTGGAAATGCGTAAGTCCTGATATAAATGAGTTATCACATGAAATTATAGGTGCTTGCATAGAAGTACATACAGATTTAGGACCCGGGCTCCTGGAATCTGCCTGTGAACAATGTCTTTGCAGGGAATTGGAATTGAGAGGAATCAAATTCGAACGGCAAAAACCTTTAACCATAGAATACAAGGGAATTAAATTGGATTGTGGCTATAGACTCGATATTATAGTTGAGAATCTTATAATTATTGAACTAAAGGCTGTTGATAAAATCCTGCCAATTTGCGATGCTCAATTACTAACCTACCTGAAATTATCTGGTTTAAAATTGGGATTAATCATTAATTTCAATGTTAAGATGCTCAAAGATGGTATCAAGAGAATTGTCTATAATTTCTAAACTCTGTGGTCTCTGTGGTCTTTGCGGTGAATAGAAACAAAAAAATTATTAGGAGGAAAGAGATGGAGCAAAAAGACAAAAAGACAAAATATGAGAAAAACAAAGTAAAGTTAAACATATTTCACCTGCCCGAGGAAAAGGTGGAATTCATCCCCTGGGAGTCGGGACAGAAGGGAAACCAATCTTTCCTGAAGTTGAAGAAGGATGATGATTTTGCCCTATTTTACGCCGGGGAGAAAAATATACTTGAGGCCGATATTCAGAAGGCGTTATTCAAGCTGACAAACGAGGGATGGGAAACCCAGGGCGATGTAACAATAGATTTTGACGGCAGGCAGGAAAAAGAGATTGAGGAGCTTTTCGACAGGGATCTGATTCGCCTGGAGATTGGTCTTAAACTCCTGCCCCTTGTGGATCCTCAGCAGGGTTCGCCGCTGATTGAAATGGTCAAGCAGATACGTAAGGATATCGCCGGGGAGACCGGTTTTGTGACACCGGGAATAAGGGTAAGGGACAATCTCAATCTCCAGCCCGACAGTTATGTGATATATTTGAAGGAGACTCCGGTAGCGGTGGGAGAAATTTTCATTGACCGCTTTCTTGCAATAGGAACAATGGAGAAACTGACCCCCCTGAAGGGATGGTCAACAAGAGAGCCTGCATACAACCTCCCCGCCAAGTGGATAGAACATAGCCAGAGAGATGAAGCCGAGGTGGCGGAGATTCAGTTAATGGGTCCGTTGAATGTCATAATCACGCATCTGAAAGAATCTGTTGTGAAGAACCTGAAGGATCTCATGGGAATGCAGGAAGTCAAGATAATGCTCGACAGACTCATGGAGACTCACCCGATAGTTGTCGAAGATTTTGTGAAAGATAAAAAGAAAATCCGCCTTATAAGGAAAATCCTTCAGAACCTTGTGAGCGAAAGAGTCAGCATCCGCGATATGGTCACAATAATGGAAACGATTGGCGACCACGAGGACGATCTCCGGAAAACAGACCTCGTTACCGAGATGGTACGGATTGCACTGGCGCGCCGAATATGCTGGTCATACCTGGATGAGGAGGGCAAGATTGCCGCCCTCGTGCTTTCAAGGGAGTTGGAGGAGAAAATCCAAAACAGCATAATAGAGACGCGCCACGGATTGAGGATGGTTCTCCCGTCCGAGGAAGCAGACTCGATTATAAGAAATATCAGGAAAACACTGGAGGATTTCAAATTCCCCCGGGTACTATTCTGCGATCCACCAAGCAGACTTTATTTTCGTCGGCTTACCGAGTCCAGTTTTCCACAATTGGGCATTCTGTCAACAGCCGAGATCATGCGGGGAATGAAGATTGAAATCCTTGGTGAGGTAAAGCTCCCCTCCGATGTTCCTCAGGCAAAAATTCCCGGTAAAGAAGAGGGAGAAAATCAGAATGAGGTTGTTGAGGAAAAAGAAGAAACAAGAGGATTTCTGGGGTTTTTAAAGTAAAAGGCTCTTCGCTATATTGTGTGGGTAAATATTTAGAGGATTAAAATTAACCGCAAAGAAGCAAAGAATGCAAAGGACTTTTTATTAACCCTAAAAAATTCATTTGAAATCTTTTAATTATCATGTTGTAGCTTTTTACCGGGAAAAAAGTCCATTTATCACCGGTATAAAATTATATCGGAGAATACATAAAAATTGATGCGCTTAATTAGCAGTGAACCCTCGAATACAATAAATTCTCTGCGCCCTCCGCGCTCTTTGCTGTAAATAGATATACTTAAATAGATATAAATGAAAGGTTGTGTATTAAATGACTCGCTCCGATGGAAGAGGCCATTACGATCTTCGCCCACTGAAGATCACAAGAGATTATATAAAACACCCGGAGGGTTCCGTTCTCGTCGAGATGGGAGATACAAAAGTTATTTGTACCGCTTCGATTGATGAAAAAGTCCCCGGATGGATGAAAAACAGCGGAAAAGGTTGGATTACCGCCGAATACGGGATGCTGCCCCGTTCAACTAATTCACGGACCAAAAGAGAGGCCGTCAGGGGGAAAATATCTGGAAGATCCTCTGAGATAATGCGTCTTATCGGACGCTCATTACGCTCTGTAGTTGACCTGAAGGGATTCGGTGAGAGGACAATTACCATGGACTGCGATGTGATACAAGCGGACGGTGGAACCCGCACTGCATCGATCACCGGCGCATTCGTGGCTCTCATTGACGCTTTGAATTATTTAAAAAAACAGGGAATGGTAACTCACCGGATAGTGAAAAGCTACCTTGCCGCAGTTTCCGTAGGAATCTTTGACGGAAATGAAATGCTGGATCTTACATATGAAGAGGATTCAAAAGCACAGGTTGATATGAACGTGATCATGACCGCAAGAGGAGAAATTGTTGAAGTTCAGGGAACCGCAGAGGGAGACCCGTTCACGAAAAAACAGATGTATCGCCTGATAGATATAGCTCACAAGGGGACTAAAGAAATAGTGGCAGTACAAAAAGAGGTAACATCGGATATAAAAGGTTTGATATGGCCGGAAAATGTAAGCCTCCCGACATGATCTCCCAGCGCCTTCCGCGGTGAATAGCAGCCGTCAATCATGATAAGAAATCGAGTTTTTATTGTAGTTTTTCCTGGAAATGTTGGATAATATATTTGACATCTCAATTTCTTTCTTTTCATTTGGGTTCCGTTTCTTTCGCCAACTCCAGAGTGTTAACATGAAAGCCGTCAGAACCAGAATACAGAGGAAACCCAGCCAGAGTTTGAGGTTCTCATAACTTTTGGGCATCATAAAAAGAAGTGATAAAAGTATCGTAAGTAAAATCGTAAGCACCAGGAATCTTCTTGCAATTTTCATATATATTTCCCCCTAATGTACTTTTACCCAAAACCAGGAAAAAAGGACATTATTCGGAGGGTTAATTGATGATATATATTCAGATAGCGGCCGGTCAGAAGAGCAGACCCTGCTCAATTTCTCATATTTCTATACATCTTTAATTATTGGTGATTTTCTTGATAAACCGTAAAGAAATTTTACAAACCATACTTAACCAAATTAGTTTTGCCATCGTCTGAAACTTCAAAACCGATGAGGACGATTGCCGACTATCCTGATAATATTATTTGTATTTATTCAGACCACCCCAGGATTTGGGTCTAATCTTTGATGACATTTATTATGCCTCCGTCACAATGACCTTTCGTCCTTGATTTTGATGCTCTATTCCAATGGAAGATGTCCTTCATTATTGGAAAAAGC
>JAIORV010000048.1 GCA_021107945.1 Vulcanimicrobiota bacterium
GATCCTTCGCTGATTAATACATCGGAGGTATGCAAGCCCCGTTCCTGAGAAAGGTATGCCTATTAAAGTAAATTGATCGTATTCCGCTCAGGATGACAGTTTCATGCGTTTCTTTCCTGGAAATGCGTAAGTCCTTAAATGTTAACTTAATAATAAATCTCCTTATATCCTGCGAGCTTTACGGTGAACATTTGCAATTCTATTAATTATGACGAATTGCAATGGAAAATATTAGCAAAACAAGTTACATAAGCTGTTTACAATAAGTAATGTCGTTTCTATTGGAATAATAATAGAACCGCAAAGAAGCAAAGAACGCAAAGAAAATAATTTTAACATTTGTGGTCTTTGCGGTGAAAAAAATGTCATCAATAAATAGAAATAGCTTACGGTTAAAATAGCTTCATAAAAGCTAAACGGATTTAAGAGGGTATCATAAGAAGCTCTGGAACAGCATCGACGAAGACCTCCATGATGTCAAGGAATTGATAATGAGGACCTTGCTGAGTGTTCATCCGCCGTTTCGGGACAGTTTCCGAATCATGGCAAGGAAGATATGATTTTGCCGCAGAGATTATATTTTTATCACCACAGAGGGCACGGAGATCATAGAGAATTTATCGGGACAGGGCCTGCCCTGAACTTGTTTCAGGGACTTCCCACATGTTGGAGTCGAGAGATAAAGAAGCGGGAAACGGGATCTGTCCTCCGTCTTCCATTATCCATCCTCCGTAATCCGACATCCGACCTCTGTCCTCCGTTATCCTTTCCTTATTTCCTTATTTCCTCATTTCCTTAGAGATTAAATCCTGCCTTCCTTATCCGACTTCCGTTCTCCCCCATCCCTTATTTGGCTCGGAACCCATCACGAATTCCAGTTTCCCCCCGTTTGCTATATCTTTATGCTCGAAACGGGGTTGCATCAATTCCCGGCCGTTCAGTTTCACGGATTGGACATAAACGTTTTCCTTGCTGTTATTCTTCGCTTCAACAACTAATTTCTTTCCGTTTGGAAGGTTGATTTTCGCCTTTTTGAAAAGCGGACTTCCTATCTCATAAATGGGTTTTCCCGGGCATGTGGGGTAAAATCCCAGGGCATTAAAAATATACCACGCGGACATCTGCCCGTTGTCTTCATCGCCGACGAATCCATCGGGGCCGGAACCGTATTGCCCGTCCATAATCTTTCTCACGATTTCCTGCGTTTTCCAGGGTTGCCCCGCTTGATTGTAAAGGAAAGGCACGTGGTGAACAGGCTCGTTACTGTGTGCATATTGCCCCAATCCCGCCGACTCCATTTCCCTCATCTCGTGAATGACTTTTTTATATTCTCCGACTTCGTATTTCGGGGTTATATTGAAAAGCTTGTCCAGTTTTTTCGCAAACTTTTTCCTGCCGCCCATGAGCTTTATCAGCCCCGGCATATCGTGCTGGACAGACCATGAATACTGCCAGGCACTGCTTTCGGTGAAGGGACCCCCCCATTCAAACGGGCTGAAATCTTTTCTCCATGTACCGTCGGACAGTCTCCCTCTCATGAATCCTACGGATGGATCAAACACATTCCTGTAATTCTTTGAGCTTCTTTTAAATTTATTGTAATCCCCCTGTTTTCCCAGCGATTTCGCCATCTGCGACACGCAGAAATCATCGTAGGCAAATTCCATCGTGCGGGAGGTCGCCTCTTTAACTTTATCGCACGGAACATATCCCAATTCTTTATAATGTCCGATTCCCAGGCGTCCTACTTTGCCCTCGTTATCTCCCCTTGCTGTGGCGTTCTTTCTCATCGCCTCGTATGCCTTCCCGACATCAAAGCCCTCCACTCCCTTGCAGTGGGCGTCGGCGATGAGGGAATCGGCATGAGTCCCCACCATTATATCCCGGTGCCCGGGACTTGGCCATTTCGGCATCCATCCGCTCTGATCATATGCATTGAGGAATGAGTTTATCGTTCTTGATACCTTGTCAGGATTCATCAGACTGTAAAGGGGAAAAAGCGCCCTGTATGTGTCCCATAATCCCGTATCGGCGCACATCACGCCCTTATGTATCTTCCCGTCATACGGGCTCTTGTATATCGAGTTTCCCTCGTCATCCTTTTCATGTAATTCTCTCGGAAACAAGCTTGCCCGGTACAACGCACCATAAAATGTCTTTGTCTGCTCATCAGTGCCGCCCTCGACTTCTATCTTGCCAAGAAGACCGTTCCAGTTTTCTTTTGCTTCATCAACCACCTTGTCGAAATCCCAGTGTGGAATCTCCTGTTTCAGGTTGCTCTCAGCCTGTTCTATATCAATAAAAGAAGTCCCCACCTTCGCCCTGACAGTTTCATTCTTACCGGTCCTGAACCTGATAAATCCTCCCACATTGTCGCCCTCGACGCCTGTTGAGCCTTCTTTTGTCTCACCGTTTTCAAATGTGCCGAATTTCTCGAAGGGCTTGTCAAACTGAATGCAAAAATAGCCCGGGTAATCCTTCACCTTTCCATGTCCGCCCCAGTTGTGATAACCGATAACCTTGTTCTCTTCAGGGATGATTTTTACGAATCCCTCGTGAGGAGTGGCATCAATTATGATATTCGCATTTTCGGAATCGGGAAATGTAAATTTCATCATGCTACAGCGCATGGAGGGCGCAACTTCGCTCTTTATGCCGTAATCCTCCATCTTTACGCTGTAATGGTAAGGTTTGGCGGACTCGCTGTCGTGGCTGAACTTTGACGCTCTCTTTTCCGGATCAATCTCAACTTTCCCCGTTGTGGGCATTATTGTTACACTGCCGTAATCTCCTACCCACATACTGGGACTGTGCGTGCCTCTGATGCCCTGAATGTGATCGGCGGAATATGAATAAAGGAGCTTACTATCATTTGTCTGTGGAGTCCAGGCGGTCATTCCGAATGGAAACGCAATAGCCGGGTAAGTGCCACCATGAGAGAATTCATAAGAGGAATCGGTTCCCATGAGCGCATTTACAAGCTCGGCGGGTTTCTCAGTCTTTTTTTCATCTAATGTTTTAACCTTGCCGACATTTGCAACCCTGATGCCGCTTTTCCTTTTTATTTCATCGGCATTTGTCAGCCATCCCGGAGACCGTCCCGATGAAGAAATAGAATCCCGGGGACAGGTTGTACTTGTTTTCTTGCCAATATTATTACCGGGAAGATAATTATCTCCGTAACCCGTAATTCCGTCTATCTTCATTATCGCTCCCAGCTCCCCTCAATATACATGCCCGACCTTTAATGATAACATAAATAATTAATTAATTACAACTAAAAATCCAAACTATTCACTAAAATTAGCATGATAATGGTAGCCTTGTGAGAATCGTACCCACTTCTCGCTTCTCGTTTCCCGCCTCCCACCTCTCATGTGTAGGAGGGATGTCCTCATCCCGATAAATGGATAGTACAGGCAAAGGGAGGGACCATATTTCAGTCAATATGCTCAAGATACATGACAAAGAAGGATAAAACAAGGCTCTGCATAAATATCCAAAACAATTATCAGAAAATAATGAGAATATTTATCAGGATTTTACTACCAGATATTAAAGATATCAAATTAAGTACTCACATTTCGCACATGTGAATTTCTTGAGAAGTAATAGAATTAATTTCAAGTGCTTTGAGGTGATAACAGGTGTTTTTCAGGTGATAACAGGCGTTATAAGGGGTTTAAGACAGCACCACAATTTATTGTGGTGAATTGAGCGTAAACCCCACCACTACA
>JAIORV010000169.1 GCA_021107945.1 Vulcanimicrobiota bacterium
CGGGAATAACTGATCTCAAGGCGGCATGATTTTTTGACAGAATGTATATACACCCGAATCAATTTTGATGGATGACCTTTTATTTCTGCAAACCCAAACATATCCGTGATAAAAGATAGTCCGTCTTCGCAAAAGATTCCAGGATAAAAGTATCATTTCTTTATCCCAGATGACAGTGCTCTTCTGTTTGAATCCAACTGCTTTACAAATATTAATAGCAATCTAAATCAATGAATACTTATACAACGGATACCCCAGCTTCAACATCCCCCTAAACCCAGTCACTACAGGGTTGGGGTAATATTTTAGGCGTGATAATGTTGTCACTACTTCCTTGATATATTACTTGACATATTATTTCAGGACTTCCGCATTATTTCATAACGCAATGTAGGAATTCCTGTAAATTCCTGCTCAAAAATGAGCAGTTTTAGCATCCTGTTTGTTCTCATTTCATCTTTCCCACATTGTAGATTATTCAACATTGTGTCCTTATACAAGGCCAAGCATCTTCTAAGGTTCCCCGACCGATATAAACGACGCCCAGAAGAATGGGTGAGATGCGCCGGTTTTCTTTCTTCTTTCCTTTATTATTGAAAGCATTGTGTTTCGAAGGGCTTTGGATTTGCCTTCCCCATTCTTTATCCTCCCGTAATAGTCAACCATCAATTCCTGTGTTTGCTTATCCGGGACGCTCCAGAGGCTCATTACAACCGTCTTTGCCCCCGCAAGCTGGAATGCCCTTCGAAGGCCGAAGACGCCCTCTCCTCTGCGCGTTTTGCCGACACCGGTATCACATGCGCTCAATACAACAAGGTCAGTACCGCGAAGGTTAATGCCGGAAATCTCAAGAGCGGTAAGGATTCCGTCCTCGCATCCTTCGGGAAGTTTTTCCCTGCCGAGCCTGTTTGCACCGGCAAAGACAAGGCCGGAGCGGAGAAGAGGATTCTCCATTTTTATCGGGATTCGCCCAAAAGCTCCCCCCCTTGAATCCATCATGATGTTTCCTTGAATCCCGGATTTCAGCAAAATTGTATCATCCCGGTCTTCAAGGAAGAACCCGTGTGTGGCGATGTGAAGCCTGTGGGGTGATTTAATGCCTTTTACAACCTTCTCCAGGGCGGATTTGTCAAGATATTCAAGCATTTTTTCTCCCCGGAATATTTTCTTTATCTCTTCAGCTTCCTTTCGGGTTCCGGGAAGGCGATTCCATTTTACCATTGTCAGATCGGTGGAGCGACTGCCTCCGCGTATTGCCACCTTCTTGCCTTTGGATAGTATTCTTTTTGCCGCTGATGCACGGTCTGATCCGGACATGTCATAATCAGGATCTGCTATGATGAGAGTTTCATTCCCGGCGGTTACTTTGCCCTCCCAACGGAGCAGGTCTCTACCTGATGAAATATATTTTAATTTGTATTTCTCTATAAGATAATGCCCGGTTTCATCCTGAAGGGCATCGAACGGAATGAGGTTGAGATCGCCGTCAGGGGCGATGTAAAGGGTCTTTTTCTCTCCAATTGCCTTTCTTATCGGAGCAATAACAAGTTCGTATAAGCGTCTTCCCTTTTTCGCAAGCCTCTTTTCAGCGGCGGATTCATCCAGGATCCTGTTTTCCCACAGTTTGCGGGTTCGGACAATCTCCTTACGGAATTCTTTTACCGCTTCATCAATGACTGAAGCTTTTCCAAGGGATACGAGTTTGGGGCATACGGCCTTTCCTTTGGGTAAGTCCCTTGCTGATGGCAAGATAAATGCAAAATATTCAGGCTCTCCCCATTTTTTCTCTTTGCCTTTAGCCTTGAAGTTGAAAGGCCTTATGTTTACATACTCCATGAGAACACTTCCGCCGGGCAGTTTCCGGGAAACGCTCTCACAATCTGCGGATCGTGTGCGTTTTTCTGACGCATATTCCTTGCTCAAGCTCGTCAGTTCTTTCTCCAGTTTTTCCCGCTCCGATTCCAGTCCCCTGAGTCTTTTTCTGTATAGCTCCATACTCATCTTCCCGGGACCTGCAAGGGTGAGGGAAGAAATGAGGGAAGTTACCTGATATAATTCTTTATAGACTTTTTGAGCTTCCGGGCTTCCTGATTCCATGAGCGCTTCCCTTTCCCCCATGAGCGCTTCAAGAACGATCCCCTTTCGCCTTAGTACGGCATTAAAGCCTGCGATAATGAAATCGGATTTCTTTTGAAGTTCCTTAATAATCAAACTTAAAAATACTTCATAATTTGCCTGAAACACAGCCATTACTTTAAATTTTTCTTTTTCTGTAGAAATTTTGAAACGATCGAATATCTTATTTTCATTGATGTTGATTATTTCATGCAAGACAGAAAAAGCCCTTTCCCACTTTCCGGTTTTAGTATTAAGTATAGCAATTTTTAGCTGACTATTTAGTCTTGCTAGGTATTCCTTTCCACGGACCTTCTCAAACATCCCCGACAACCTTTTATAAAAGATCTTTGCATCGGAATATTTACCTTGGAAATCACAGATAATTGCCAAGTTATTTAGACTTGTTGCAATATGAGGATTATCCTTTCCCAAAGTTCTCTCTTCTATCGTCAATACTCTCCTTAAAAGTTGCTCAGCCTCTGAATACCGACCTTCTATAATATAAATCATTGACAAATTGTTAAAGCTACTGCATATATCCATGTTTTTGCCTGAAAAAACTTTATCATTTATAATTATTGCCTTCTTGTAAAGTCTTTCGGCGTCAGAATAGCGACTCTGTTCAAAATAGAGATCTGCTAAACCATTAAGGTTTTCGGCTATTTCTGGATGTTCTCTCCTAAGGACTTTTTCTCTAATATGTAATGCTTTCCTATAAAAGTTCTCTGCTTTGGAATGCTGCCCCCTTGACACATAAAACTTTGCTAAGTTATCCAAGACCTCGGCGGTGTGCGGGTGCTCTTTTCCCAAGACTTTCTCTCTTATTATTAATGCTCTCTTATAAAGGGGTTCAGCATCAAAAGCGTGACCATGATATAATTTTCCACGCTCTATCTGTTGGGAAAATTGATTTAAATATATTGTCTTTCGACATGTATAAATCTTAGCTAAATTGTTCAAGCTAGTAGCAGTATCAGGATGCTCTTTTCCCAAGACTTTGACCCTTATTGCTAACACTCGAGCACAAAGAAGATCAGGACGAAATTTAGCAAGGTGAAATTTTTCCTGTGATTTATCAATAGACCCTTTGCTTTCAAATAAAGAACGCAATTCTCCCTTGATATTTCGTTCAAATGACGCATCAATAGTCATTTGATTATCAAGTGGGGAAAAATAAACGAAAAGTTTTTTATATTTCATCTTCTTTGTCGCATATAACATTGCCAAGTTGTCCATGCTATTGGCAGTATCTAGATGGTTCTCTCCCAAGATTGTTTCCCTTATTTTCAAAGCCAGTTTGCAAAGAGGTTCTGCTTCAGAATAGCGATCTTGCTGAATGTAAAGCCTTGCTAGATTATTCATAATTTTGGCAACATTGGCCATATGCTTTCCCGATACTATTCTTTCTATCATAAAAATTTTGTAACTGTTCACCCCCATGCAGAAAATAATTTAAAAAATTTTCGATTGTTTGCATGAGTTTTCCTTTCTCTGTGTAATATATATGGTATGAAGAAAGGGCAGG
>JAIORV010000098.1 GCA_021107945.1 Vulcanimicrobiota bacterium
ATCGATACTCAGCTGACATTGAATGCCCTGTATAAAGCACTGGACTGCAGGGCAGACCAGGATATCGATGGTCTGGTACATCATTCAGATCAGGGTGTACAATATGCATCCAATGCATACATCGAATGTCTGAAAGAATATGAAATACAAATCAGTATGAGCAGAAGGGGAAATCCCTATGACAATGCGTTTTGCGAAAGCTTCATGAAGACATTGAAATACGAAGAGGTCTACCTGTCGGATTATAGGACTTTCGATAAAGCGTTTGACAATCTTGAGAATTTTATCGAGAGTGTCTATAATGAAAAGCGACTTCATTCGAAGATAGGATATCTACCACCAATAGAATTTGAGGAGGCGTTAACTTTAAATAGCGTTGCTTAAATGCTTACCCTCTGGTTCACTGGGCTGGAAGGGGTGCACTCTACTTATTACATTACATTGTGCAAATAGAAGAGAACAAAAATGCCAAAAGATCCTTATGAAATGCTTGAAAAAGCTGAAATGTTATTTAGAAGGGGAAAATATAGAGATGCACTAGAACTACTTAGTAATGCTGAACAGTTGGCATTAGAAAATAGATCAGATGCACTTGCTGCTATATACGGTACAATTGGAAATAGTCTTATTAATCTAGGCGATTTTGAAAATGCTAAGAGTTACTTAGAAAAGGCTCTTACAATCTCAGAACAACTTGTTTCGATAAATCCTTTCAATAAAATTTGGGTTGCAACCACCCGCAACAATCTCGGTGCTCTGCTAAGACATATGGGAAGGCTTGATGATGCCAAACTGCAGTACGAGCAGGCACTGGATATTCGTGAATCGTTGCTTAGGAGCGATCCGGGTAATACGCAGTACCAATCAGGTGTGGCAATTGCTTGTCACAACATCGGTAGTCTACTACGTGATATGGGCAGACTTGATGATGCCAAACTGCAGTACGAGCAGGCACTGGATATTCGTGAACCGTTGCTTAGGAGCGATCCTGGTAATATGCAGTACCAGTCGGATGTGGCAATGTCTTGTAACAACCTCGGTCATACGCTGCATGATATGAGTAAACTTGATGATGCAAAACTAAGATTCGAGCAGGCACTGGATATTCGTGAATCGTTGCTTAGGAGCGATCCGGGTAATACGCAGTACCAGTCGGATGTGGCAATGTCTTGTAACAACCTCGGTCTTACGCTACATGATATGAGTAAACTTGATGATGCAAAACTAAGATTCGAGCAGGCACTGGAGATGTATGAATCGCTGCTGGACAGTGATCCTGATAATTCGCAGTACCAATCAGGTGTGGCAATTGCTTGTAACAACCTCGGTCTTCTGTTACGTGATATGGGCAATCTTGATGATGCAAAACTAAGATTCGAGCAGGCGCTGGAAATGTATGAATCGCTGCTGGCAATCGACCCTGATAATTCGCAGTACAAGTCAGATGTGGCAGGAACACGTAACAACCTTGGTAATCTTTATTATAATATGGGCAATCTTGATGATGCCAAACTAAAATATGAACAAACACTGGAGATGCGGGAATCGCTGCTGGCAATCGACCCTGATAATTTGCAGTATCAATCGGATGTAACCGGAACGTGTGATAATCTTGGTGCTCTGCTACGTATAATTGGTAAGCTTGACGATGCAAAACTGAAGTTCGAACAAGCACTAGAGATACGGGAATCGTTGCTTGAGACCGATTCAGATAATTCGCAATACAAATTAGATATTGCATTGGCCTGTAACAACCTCGGTAATCTGCTACATGACATGGGTAGATTTGATGAGTCCAAACTAAGATCCGAGCAGGCACTAGAGAAATTTGAATCGCTGCTGGCAATCGACCCTGATAATTTGCAGTACCAATCGGGTGTAGCAGGAACACGTAATAATCTCGGTACTCTGCTAAGTGATATGGGCAGGCTTGAAGAAGCAAAACGAGTGTATAAACAGGCACTAAAGATGTGGGAATCGCTGCTGGTGAGAGATCCTGATAATTCGCAGTATCAATCGGATGTAGCAGGAACGCGTGATAATCTCGGTTCTCTGCTACGTATAATGGGTAGGCTTGATGATGCAAAACTAAGATTTGAGCAGGCGTCAGAGATGTATGAATCGCTAATTGCAACCGATCTTGATAATTCGCAGTATCAGTCAGATGTGGCAAACGCCTGTGGCAACTTCGGTCTTCTATTAAGTGAAATTGGCCGGCTTGCTGAGGCAAAACTGAAGTTCGAGCAGGCACTGGAGATGCGGGAATCGCTGCTTGCGACTGATTCTGATAATTTGCAGTACCAGTTGGCTGTGGCATTATCCTGTAACAACCTTGGTACTCTGCTAGGTGATATGGGCAGGCCTGATTATGCAAAACTGAAATTCGAGCAGGCACTGGAGATGCAGGAATCGCTGCTTGCGACTGATTCTGATAATTCGCAATACAAATCAGATGTGGCAGCGACCCGCAACAACCTTGGCATTGTACTAAGTCGTATGAGCAGGCTTGCTGATGCAAAACTTGAGTACGAGCAGGCACTGGAGATGCGGGAATCGCTGCTTGCGACCGATCCTGATAATTCGCAATACAAATTAGATGTGGCAGCGACCCGCAACAACCTCGGTACTCTGCTAAGTGATATGGGCAGGCTTGATGAAGCAAAACTAGAGTACAAACAGGCACTAAAGATGCGAAAATCGCTGCTAGCGAGTGATCCTGATAATATGCAATACCAATCGCAGTTGGCAGGGACCTATAACAACTTCGGTACTCTGCTACAACAACACGGTAATTTTGATCAAGCCTTGAAATATCATAATGAAGCTTTAAATCTTGTCTCAACTTCAGGAAACCCTGTTCAGTTATTTGGGTTTTATTTTGATATAGGAAGATGCTATGAAAAGATGGATAATTTCGATCTGGCTTATGAGGATTTTAAAGAATCAATTAACATGATTGAACTTATTCGTTGCCAGTTTTCACAAGAAGAATCTAAATTAGATATTCTGAGGGATAAGGCAGGGGTATATTCATATATGATTTCTCTTTTATGCATAAAAAAGAACGATGCAGGCAAAGCCTGGGAATATGTTTGCCGTGCTAAATCACGTACTTTGCTTGATTATCTGCGTATTATTGAGCTTGCAGTTCCACAGAGCATACCTAAATGCCTTCAATCCAAAGAAAAAGAGCTTCTGGAATCAATTAAAATTGCTGATATGAAAGCAAGAATTGCTGAAAAGGAAGAAGAGGCACGCAAACTACATAATAAAATTAAAAAATTAGAATCTGAACTAGATGAATTATATAGTAAAATTGTGAATTTTGCACCGGAATATGTTGATCTAAGAAAGGGACAGCCGCTTTCAATTGATGGTATAATAGATCTGCTTAATAAACAGACTAAAAAAACAGCTTTTGTTGAGTACTACACCACACATGAGAAAATATTTATTTTCGTTGTGCACTCAAATGACAAAAAACCTATAGTTGAAATTGTGGATATATCTTCTAAACAACTAATAGAATATTTGAAAAGATACTTCCAGGAAATCGTATATTATACGAATATGTCTGGAAAGGAGGAAACATGGCAAAAATTAGCTGAATATCTTATCAATCCTGTATTTGAGGATA
>JAIORV010000213.1 GCA_021107945.1 Vulcanimicrobiota bacterium
ACGCTGTAGTGGTGGGGTTTACACTCAATTCACCACAATAAATTGTGGTGCTGTCCTAAACCCCTTATAACGCCTGTTATCACCTGAAAAACACCTGTTATCACCTTAAAGTACTTGAAATAAATTCTATTACTTCTCAAGAAATTCACATGTGCGAAATGTGAGTATTTCATTAATGTCGCTATGTCGCCTTTAGGAAAAGGCTCCTACAATAATCCCTAAAAATGCATTTGGAATCTTGTAATTACCGTATTGTAACTTTCTGCCAGGGAAATAGTCCATTTCTCACCGGTATAAAATAATATCGGAGAATGCCTAAAAATTGATGCGATTAATTAACAGGAACCCCCGATATAATAAGTTCTCTGCGACCTCCGCGATCTCTGCGTTGAATTAAAAAGCATCATCCGGGATAATATCGCCTTTTAACAAATTTACACGTGCGAAATGTGAGTGCTTATTTGATATAAAAAATTATCCTTCTTTATAAAACCTGTACAGCCTTGTGGGAAGATAATCGTTAAGCACTTTGTCGGAAAGCTTTGATGGCGGTTTTTCGGTGGCGAGCATTGCCAGCGTGATAATTTCCGACTTTACCTGCAGGCTGTCAATATTTTCTTTATTCTTTTTTGACATATGAGAATCGATACTTTCTTCCAGTCCTTCAATAATCCCGGTTTTGACTTCGGAAAAAAGACTGTGCGACAAAGGATTGATTTTCTTAATCGCCTTCTCAAATGTAAGCCAGGGTTCTTCCTGGAAGGCTTCTTTCAATTTGCCTGCATTTTCCCTCTCAAGTTCCCTTACACATATAGGGCAAAATGTCATGTTTTTTTCTATAACAACCCCACAATGAAAACATTTCTTTCCCCCGTGCATTAATAGCCATTTATCGAATTTCAAAGCCTTCGTAAAGATCTTCTGTGCAAGCTCTCTTGTAGTTTCATCTTCTATACCTGATACGGCGAACTGCACTTTCTTGATTTCCTGGTCGTCAAGCTCAACTGATTCCAGGTTAAATTCTTCTTCATCCCCATCTTTATCTTCAGAATCAAAACCTCCGGGTTTTGCCCTGAAATAAATCTTGTTAATTACTCCCGGCCCCATAAGTTTACTATACCTTTTAAGGTATGTATATGCAAAATGAGTCATCTCAGATGCCCATATGTGATCTTTAACAGCAATAAAAAGCTTGTCTCCCAACAGCTTCTCGGCTCTTGAGACTTGTGCCGCTTGCTTGCCGCAAACTTTTTCCCATAGAATAAGCGCCCGCTGTCTTTCATATGATTCATAAAGACCCAGGTCTTTCATTACTTTTTTTACAGCTTTTCCAATGCTGATTGGCTGCAAGGCTTTATCTCTCCCTTCTCCATAATGAAAAACGAAATGTCCTGTATTTTCTTGAAATATGAATGTAACTCCGTTGTAGCATAAAAAATCTGTCGTTTTCCCATAAGAAAATCAAGAAATTTCTCTATATGCTCCCTATCAAATTCATTCAGGCAATCGTCAATCAATACGATAGGTTCCAGACCAGTTTTCTCGGATATAAGCTCAACCCCTGCAAGTTTCAGGATAACGGACATACTTCTGATTTCACCCATTGAGGCAAACGATCTCATTGATTTTCCTCTTAATCGCAGGTCGAAATCATCCCTGTGAGGTCCGGCGAGAGTAAACTTACGATAGAATTCATTACTTCTCAGGTTGTCCAGGGTTCCTGTAAAAGCTTCTTGCATGTCTTCAATTGTTTTTTTTCTGATATTTTTTACAGTGGTGCGATATCTGATCTCCGGTGTTTCGCCTCCAAAAATGCTGCTATAAAGCCTATCAATAATGGGTTTGATAATTTCCATTACCTCAAGGCGCCTCAATATAATTTCCGATCCAATGGAAATAAGCTTTTGCCTGTATATTTCTCCCAGGTGGCGATCCCTGTTGGAATGTGGGAGTTTAAACCATTTATTTCGTCCCTCGAGAATTTTTCGATAACTCCTCAGGTTGGAAATGTGAGTGGAGTATATTCGACTCGTGAGAAGATCTATGTATTTTCTCCTGTTTACAGGCTCTCCCCTTATTATTTCGAGATCATCCGTGGTAAATAATATCATGGGAGCTTTCTCTATGAACTCGGAGAGTTTTTGAATGGGATTGCCATTGTATCGAATGGACTTGGTGATACTCCTTCTGTTTTTCCTGTCCCAGGCAACGGCCAGAGAAAATTCATTCTGCCCATGTTGAAATTTTCCCGTTACAAACGCATTACTCTCCTGAAACTTAATTGTATCCTCTTCCCTGTTGGTCCGATATGAGCGCCCCAGCCCCAGGGAATACAGCGCCTCAAGAAGATTGGATTTCCCCTGGGCATTCTTGCCGACTATAAGATTGAAATCCCCATTGGATAACAATTCCAGGGATTTCAGGTTGCGAAAGTTTGAAATTTTAATTTCTTTTATGAACATAATTGTTTTCGGGGAAGAAACTTTTTTGAAAAAACTATATACTGTAGATTTCCCATCCGCTATATAGCTACATTCTTACTTATTAGATTTCGCACACCTGACATCTTTTAATTAAGTCGCCCAATTTGTTAAAAAAGCGATTAAAACAATTGCATTATTTGCTTTGTAATCATATTTCACAATATCGACAAACTTTTCGAGTTTTTAAGACAGCACACGATTTTAATCGGGTGGTTAGAAGCCTATAAAACCTAACTCCTCCTCCAATCTAACCGTTTCAACTGTTTCCTTGTGAGATAAACCACTGAAGTGGTTAGGACGTTGTAGTGGTGGGGTTTACGCTCAATTCACCACAATAAATTGTGGTGTTGTCTTAAATACCTTAAAACACCTGTTATTATCTTAATGCACCTGTTATCACTTTAATGCACCTATTATCACCTTGAAACACCTGTTATCACCTTAAAACACCTGTTATTACCTTAAGGTGCTTGAAATTAATTCTATTACTTCTCAACGAATTCACATGTGCGAAATGTGAGTACTTAGCTAGTTGCTTCTTTACAGGTTGATTTTATTCCTCTTTTGTAACTATTCAGCCCTTATAATTTTTTACCACAGAGAACACAGAGAGCACAGAGATAAATCGGAGAATTCTCTGCGCCTGCGCCTGCGCTGCCTGCCCTGAACTTGTTTCTAATCTTTCATGACATTTAACAAATACAGTTTATAGCCAAGAATCATATCCTCCAGTCGTCGCAGTTCACGCCGGAGCATCGTTTTGTAGGGCTTAAACAGAAACGGTTCAAGAGTGTTGTCATGTTATGGACAAGTCAAGCTTTTCCTAAAAAATATTCCTTTAAATGCCGGGGGGTTCCCCCCGGCGAAAAAATTGAAGAATTTACCTTGCATGACAATATGAAAAAGTCCTGATCAATAAAAATTCGGGCTTCAGCGACATTTACTTCTTAGATTTCGCACACCTGACATCTTTTAATTAAATCACTCAATTTGTCAAAAATGCGATTGAGAAATATTCTTTAATAGCCTTATAGCCATATTTCACAATATTTATAAACTTTTCGAGTTTTTAAGACAACACCCGATTTTAATCCATTCGTGTTCGCTTAAGGAAAATTTTTTTGGTTTCTTGCATGAGTATTTAAGAT
>JAIORV010000013.1 GCA_021107945.1 Vulcanimicrobiota bacterium
TATCCTCAAATACAGGATTGATAAGATATTCAGCTAATTTTTGCCATGTTTCCTCTCTTTTTACATATTCTATTAGTTGTTTAGAAGATATATCCACAATTTTAACTATGGGTTTTTTGTCATTTGAGTGCACAACGAAAATAAATATTTTTTCTGGTGTGGTATAGTACTCAACGAAAGCTGTTTTTTTACTCTGCTTATTAAGCAGGTCAATTATACCTTCAATTGAAAGCGGCTGTCCCCTTCTCAGATCAACATACTCGGGTGCAAAATCCGCAATTTGAATGTATAATTCATCCAGCTCAGACTCAATGTTTTTAAGATCATTATATAGTTTGTGTGCCTGTTCTTCCCTCTCAGCTGCTCTTGCCTTTTTATCAGTGGTTCTAATGGATTCCAGAAGCTTTTTTTCTTTGGACTGAAGGTCTTTGGGTATGCTATACGGTACTGGAAGCTCAATAAACCGCAGATAATCCAGCATAGTGCGTGATTTAGCACGGCACACATACTCCCATGCTCTGCTTATATCACTCTTTAGGCATAATAGAGAAATCATATCTGAATACGCATCAGTTTTATCTCTTAGAATATCTAATTTATATTCTTCTAGTGAAAACTGGCTGCGAATAAGTTCAACCCTATCAATTGATTCTTTTAAATCATCATAAGCCAGATCGAGATTACCTATCTTTTCATAGCAGCATCCTCGAGACCAATAAATCCTGAAAACCAGATCGGGATTGCCTGAGATTGAAACTAGTTCTAAAGCTTCGTTGTGATAGTCCAAAGCTTTAGAACAATTATTTTCTTGTTGTAGCAAATTGCCGAGATTGTTGCGGGTCATTGCCACATCCGACTGGTACTGTGTATTATCAGGATCGCTCCTAAGCAGCGATTCACGCATATCCAGTGCCTGTTCGTATCGTAGTCTGGCATCATCAAAACTACCCATATGTCTTAGTAGAATGCCGAGATTGTTGTGGGTCATTGACACATCCGACAGGTACTGCGTATTATCAGGATCACTCCTAAGCAGCGATTCACGCATATCCAGTGCCTGCTCGTATCGTTGTCTAGCATCTTCAAACCTGCCCATATTACTCAGCAGAAGGCCGATGTTGTTGCGGGTAGTTGCCACTTGCAACTGGAACTGCATATTATTAGGATTGCGCGTAAGCATCGATTCAAGCATATCAAGTGCCTGATCGTACCGTAGCTTGGCATCATCAAACCTGCCAATATCACTTAGCAGAAGACCGAGATTGTTGCAGGTGGTCGCCACATCCGACTGGTAGTGTGTATTATTAGGATTGCTCCTAAGCAGCGATTTATGCATATCCAGTGCCTGTTCGTATCGTAGTCTGGCATCATCAAGCCTGCCCATATTACTTAGCAGATTACCGAGGTTGTTACGGGTGGTTGCCACATCCGACTTATAGTGCATATTATTAGGATCGCGCGTAAGCATCGATTCAAGCATATCCAGTGCCTGTTCGTATTGCAGTCTGGCATCTTCAAACCTGCCCATATTACTTAGCAGAAGGCCGATGTTGTTGCGGGTAGTTGCCACTTGCAACTGGAACTGCGTATTATCAGGATCGCTCATAAGCATCGATTCATGCATATCCAGTGCCTGCTCGTATCGTAGTTTGGCATCATCAAGCCTGCCCATATTACTTAGCAGAACGCCGAGATTGTTGCGGGTGCCTGCCACAACCGACTGGTACTGCGTATTATCAGGATCGCTCGTAAGCATCGATTCACGCATATTCAGTGCCTGCTCATATCGTAATCTGGCATCATCAAGCTTGCCCATATGTCTCAGCAGATTGCCGAGATTGTCGCATGTACCTGCTACATTCGACTGGTACTGTGTATTGTTAGGATCGCTCGTAAGCATCGATTCACGCATATTCAGTGCCTGTTTGTATAGTAGTCTGGCATCATCAAGCTTGCCCATATCACTTAGCAGAGCGCCGAGATTGTTGCGCATCATTGCCACTTGCGACTGGTACTGCGTATTGTTAGGATCGCTAATAAACAGCGATTTATACATATCCAATGCCTGCTCGTACAGCAGTTTAGCATCATCAAGCCTGCCCATATTACTTAGCAGAACACCGAGATTGTTGCGAGTACCTGCCACATTCGACTGGTACTGCGCATTATCAAGATCGCTCTTAAGCAGCGATTCGTATGTATCCAATGCCTGCCCGTACTGCAGTTTGGCATCATCAAACCTGCCCATATGTCTTAGCAGATTGCCGAGACTGTTGAGGGTGGTTGCCACATTTGACTGGTACTGTATATTATCAGGTTCGCTCCTAAGCAATGATTCACGAATATTTAGTGCCTGTTCGTACTGCAGTTTGGCATCATCAAGCCTTCCCATAAGTCTTAGCAGATTGCCGAAACTGTTGAAGGTGGTTGCCACATTCGACTGGTACTGTGTATTTTCAGTTTCGCTACTAAGCAGCGATTCGTAGATATTCAGTGCCTGTTCGTATCGTAATCTGGCATCATCAAGCCTTCCCATATTACTTAGCAGATTGCCGAGGTTGTTGTGGGCGGATGCGAGCCAAATTTTATAGAAGGGATTTATCGAAGCAAGTTGTTCTGAGATTGTAAGAGCCTTTTTTAAGTAACTCTTAGCATTTTCAAAATCGCCAACATTGATAAGACTATTTCCAATTGTACTGTAAATAGCAGCAAGTGCATCTGGTCTTTTATTGTTTAATGCCAAATGTTCAGCATTACTAAGTAGTTCTAGAGCATCTCTATATTTTCCCCTAATAAATAACATTTCAGCTTTTTCAAGCATTTCATAAGGATCTTGTGGCATTTTCGTCCTCTTCTATTTACACAATGCAATAAGTTGTTTTCTAAAACTCTCGTAATTGACTTTCTGGAAGGATAAAATTCAGGGAATTAGATCATTTGAATTTTTGATATCTATCAACCCAAATTCTGTCTTATTTTTATACGGCTGTATGTATTAAATATCTTTTTTTCTGTTGAACACCGATTTTTGTCAGCCGTTTATATTCCACAAGGAAACTACTATTTTAGCATCAAAACATATAGGCCAGTAATGTTTTTCAGGAAATATAGCTCTAGAATATGTTCCGTCTATGGGACATAAAAATTCTGAGATCCAACTATAAGTTAATGCCTGAGTCAATTATGGCATCGAAATAAGCACAAAATAGATCTTAAACCCTCCTACATTAGGGATTTCTGAAATGGCACTTATTTTGCAATGTTAGATTATGTGTTTTTTACCTATAGTGCTTGTCTCATAATGCCGAAATGTGATGTTAGGGAACTCCCGATAAATAATTTACCAGATTGTGGGTTTTATAGTGACATCCCACTTAGGTAAATTTTCCAATCTTTCGATTCTCT
>JAIORV010000100.1 GCA_021107945.1 Vulcanimicrobiota bacterium
ATTCAGGAATGGATTGGGGATTATTTCCAATGAGCGCAATTGAAAATATGAAATTGATGCTGAAAGAAGTATCATCAACGAAAAAGTCTATAATTGAAAAGCAACCGAAATGGGATACGGATATTTTACGTCTGGGACTCAAGGCGCTAGTTTCCACTGAATACACCAGGGCCGTTGATGAACTCGAAAAAACATACAGATATCTTAATTCTCAGGAGTTTACCACCTTTATAAACGACCAGGTTTCCAACCGTCATTTGAGGGTTTTGGGATATTTCTTCTGTGCTGCTGCCGCCGTGGAAATCAGGAATCTTGGGAAGAAAATATTCGATGATAAAGCTGCTCGCTATTATGCTAAAATGGCCTCAAAGCTGTTGGGGAATATTGAGTTGGAAAAAGAAAATGAAACGAACCTGGAATTTCCCCTTACCGGTACAACTTCCAGCTCCGGAACAAGTTCCTCGTGGAATGACATACAGGAACTAATCAACAAGATATTTTCCCTGGTTAAAGAAGAAGACAGGGATGAATACAAGAAAGAAGACCTTCAGATATCTGAAGCGAAGGCCTTTACATCATATCTTCTTACCGCCGAGGAAGAATACACACGGAAGGAAAAGGAAAGGTGTTTGCGCTGGAGGGAATATCCTGTTCTCTTTATCATGGGAGACAATGGATTGTATGGTACTATCCGCGTGGAGATGCTTAGGGATGGTCATGGCGATTTTTACTCAAAACCCCAAAAGATGTTTTTCCTTACCGCCCGTTCAAACTTTCTCGATTCCATTGAAACCGCCTGGAAATATGCCGGGAAGAAATCCCCGGAAGGCATTAAAAACATTGATATAGTCTGGGATATCTGGACAGAAACACTCAGGGAAGTCATATTCAGTGACAGATCAGCAGGCGCTCCCATGGCTCTTGCAGTTCAGCAGCTTCTTTTGAATGAGCCTTTACCGGAAGATTACAGGACTGTCATTACGGGAGAGGTGGATGAGGACGGGAATATCAGTAAAGTTGGCGGTATTGTTGAAAAGATTGAAGTGGGGCTTCGACACAGTGTAAGGATAATAATGCTTCACCCTGAGAACAGGAAAAAGCTGGTCAGAAAGCTTAAACGGGGCAGAAGGGCAAGATATGGGGATCTTCTCCATGAGATAGACAGTAAAATCGGCGGACTTGATAATGTCAAGGCAGTTGAAACTATAGACGAAGCTGCTGAATATGCCTCCGGGCTGCCGAAGGAAGTAAAGAGATACCTGGAATTTGTGGGGCAGGAGAGTGAAGAGCTTAATATTCTTAAGAGGTTGGGGAAGCAGATTAATCTTAAAGATATTTACATCTCAGTGAAGACAACGAAATGGGAGAAGCGGGATTACCAGGAAGAACGGCGCCGGGAGATGGAGCGGATAAAGGGCAAGTGGGAAGAGGAGAAAGACTTAATATTTAAAGACCCCCGGATTCCCAGAGGTGGAGACAGGGAGAAGAAGGGAGAAGAAAAGGCAAAGGTTTTTCAGTGGAAAGATGAGAGGAAGAAGTATCGCAAATGCGCGTTTCTGGGCGATCCCGGCGCCGGTAAATCGACTTTGTTGAGGTGGGAATCGTGTCATGTTGTTGAAGATGGTTTGAAGACGATTGAAAAGGGGGAAAGATATTCCGATATTGAGATTCCCATGTTCATCAGGCTTGCGGAGATTTCATCTTCTCTTATGGAAAACAGAAAAGACGGAAATGTTCCTGACCTCCTGAATGTGCATATAAACAGCAAATTAAAGCCTGTTTTTCAGGATGACGGTTTCAGTAAATTCATAAAAAACCAGGCAAAGGAGGGGAAGGTCTGTTTTCTGCTGGACGCCCTTGACGAGGTGCCCGATGGGGAGAGGAAAGTCCTTGATGAAAGCCTGAAGAACCTGGAGATTTGCTATAAAAAATGTCGTTTTCTCCTGACTTCAAGAATCGTGGGATACAGCGGATGTCCCTTCAACTTGGCTGGAAAAATAGAGGATTATACTCTGACTCTGGTTCCATTCGGGTGGAAAGAGACGGAAAGGTTTGTTAAATCCTGGTTCCACGGGAGTGCACTGGCAAAAAAGGGTAAAAACTTCCTGAATGAGCTGAAGAAGAATCGGGAGATGAAGGGATTGTCCCAGAACCCGCTGCTTTTGACGCTGCTATGCGCGCTGTATGAAGAGGAGTCGGGGGATGGAAAGGGAGATGGGAAGATTCCGGTGAAAAAGAGTCAGTTGTATGATAAGTGTATAAATAACTTCCTCACGATATGGAAATCTACAAAAGACAAGGCAGAAACAGACCACAAACTCAAACTTGATGCAAAGAGGATTCTTTATGCAGACATGGCTTTTCATTTCTTCAGTCAGGGAAAGGAATTCTTCCCTGAACAGGAGACGTTGAACTTCATAAAATTCCATGATAGAGTAAAGGAATTTGCCGGGTCTCCGACATTTGATGAGGAAAGCATAACTGACTGGAAAAGATTTTTAATAAGCCTGAAAGATAGTGATAATAAACACACAGTTTTTGTCTATTCAAAATTGTCAAAGGAAGAAAGAAATCTTATTGATGAATGGAATGCTGATTGTAAAATAGATGAAGATCTGATAACAGATATTACCATAGGGCTAAACAGAATATTACTTGATAAGAGGTTCTACAAAAATGAGTTGTTCAGGGACCTGGAGATTTTTCAGGAAGCCCAATCAACATCTGAGAAAAAAGGTGCCAATTTAAGAAGCAAGGAAATCCAGTTATTAAACCGGAACACTATAGAATCAATCTTCCCCAATTTAATTCAGAACTTGTACATCGATGAAATATTGTCCGACGGCATTCTTGTCCCTGCAGGATATGACAAATCTGGAGTAGCGAAGTTTATGTTCCTCCACCGGACATTCCAGGAATATTTAACAGCCTGCGCCCTATCAGAAGATCCCCTGTCTGAACCAGTCGAAAGACCAAGCATAACTGCCAAAAAGAACAAGCCTACTGTTAAACTCACTGGCATCGATTTCATAGAATCACAGTTGTGGGACTTCGAGTGGTGGGAAGAGGTTATCCTGCTTATGTCATCCCGGTTTGGTGATGAATCAGGCAAAACCGATGGATACAATAATGGAGTTGGTGGACACAACAAAGCTGAAGACCTGGTGAAAATGCTTCTTGA
>JAIORV010000059.1 GCA_021107945.1 Vulcanimicrobiota bacterium
TCAGAGGGGTTATTTGGGATTTTAAAGACGTTATGTAGATTTTGCCAGAGGCTCGTATATATATATTTAATAATAATTCTGAAATATTAATATTTTTACATATGTTAGGTAGCTTTGCTGATACAAATGAAATCCCCCTAAAAATATTTTCAACTCTTATTCACAATGTGGCATTATTTTATTTCCAAAGAGTTTCCTGCCTCAAATTTACCTTCTTGAATTGAATTAATTTTAGTGTGGTAATTTTTACTAAAAACTCTACTAAAACCTGACAGTGAATCCTTAGCAGAAATTTTAAAGCGTAGAAATGAATGAGAATTTTCCCATTTTGTTTCAATGTTTTCATCGACAATAAATCTATAAGCATAATTCCACATTTTATCTTTTGAGTCAAATTTTGATATTTCCATTATTTCACTTGTTTTAAGTGCAATTATTTTAGTATTTTTAATAACCCCACCAGGCATTACAACTAGATTTATCAAGTGAAGCTGAGCTTTAATGTCAATAATGGGTCTTTTTGTCTTATTTATAATCCTTATTATGTATACAAGCTCTCCTGTTTTTAAACTTTTACTCTTTGCAATTTGATTAGAAATCACAATGTTAGGTCTGACTCTAGTTAAAAATAATAAAAATATTAGAGAGGCAACAAAACTGGATAATACTCCGATAATAATAGCTAATAAATAATCATTCATTCTTATCATCTTTATATTATTTAATTTCACATTTCTTTAACTTATTCAGCATTAAGCTTTTGTAGATCAGGCTTTTAATTATTCACTCGACAAATTTTACACAGTCACCTATTTAAGATTTGAAATGGTTTTTCTAGATTCTTACCATAAAACCGACCAAAAAAAACCATCCCTCAGTAACAACTTACGGACTCTGCACGCCACTTTGCTCTGTCTAGGGCATCTTAATTGATGCTAATTAATGCCTATTTATCAATATTTTTTAAATCAAAAGATTCGTTTACCAACATTTAATGCTTTTTGAATTCCATAATGTATCTCATATCGCGATTTTGTCTTTACTTTTGGGGAAATATTAGAATAGTCCCGCTCTCTGAAACACCACCTCATAAAAGATTCGTCATATGTATCTTCTATATAACATATAATATTAAGATCATATAAAAATTGCAAGAATTTATCAGGAGTTTCAAAGTAAGGTGGTTTATTTTTAGAATTTTCATGCAGATATTCTTCAAATTCTGAATATGCTGCTAAATATTCATTGTATGTAAACCTAAATGCACCATTTAAGTATTCAAAAAATTTTAGGAACAATTCGTAATCCTCACTGCTATAATAGAAAGACAAATGATCCTTTACTTCACCTAATAAATAATCAGCAATTTTTCTTTTAAAATATGGGTCATTAAAATCTTTCTCTGAAAAAACTCTATCATTATCACTGCCAAGTTCTACAAAGTTTTCCTGCAATACATTTAGCATCGTTACAATGTCCCTTGGGCGATAATATGAATGTCTCATAAAGTTGATAAAGGAAGATGGAAATTTTTGTGGAGAAATCACATTTGGTGAATCATAAGGGAAGTAATAATCCCAGGCTTCACCAAGTTTTAAATTAGTTTTTTGTTGTGATTTTAGAAGTGTATCAGCCATTTTAAAAATTGCTGATTGCCTATAAATTGGATACGTTGTTCTCCAATCTAATAGAACTGAATTATCTCTTATTTTATTGTTTTGATTTTGAAGTTCTAGTGATTGAAAAATATCTGGTCTTATTAGAAGTACTACTCGCATTCTTCCTTGTGAATCACTAATAGAGGAAAAGAAATCAGTATTTATACTCCATACTGCATTAGCTAATCCTTTTATGCATTCCAGGTAATCATTATAAGGTACGAATGTTGGTCTTATGTCAATACCATCTATAAATAGAATGTAATTATTTGAAAGTTTAAGTGAATTAAGTGCTCTTTCAAAATTTTTTTCTATGAATAACAAATTCGTTTGAAAACGATTTTCAGTGAAAGTAATTCCACTTGTCTTTTCTCCTCCAACTTTAGCATAATGTGCAATTAATTCTGCTGCCACTTTTGAATCTTCCGCAAATTGTATTGCATAAATAATCTCTGGAGAGAATGCATTAGCATAGTATTCATCTATAGCTTTTTTAAGATTATTAAAATGTGAAAATTTTTTTATATTAAATTTTTTTCCTTTTTGAGTTATTTGTTGAGCAAATAAAAGGTAAATGATTACTTTCCATATGTTTGTATAATCAGATAGCGCTAAATGTCGTTCTTTTTTAAGTTTAAGAAACTTTTCATACTCGGTTTCCCTAATATATTTTATTGTACCCAAATTATTTTGATATGAATTGTTTGCAAGATAAACCGCATAAGCTGTTTTGCCAGTGCCCTTTTCTCCAATAAGGAAGAAGTAATTACTTTTACAAAGTTTATCTAAAGCTTCAGTTCGAAGGAAAATACTATTAAAAAGATCTTTGTTTTCTTTCATCCTATAATTTTCTGCGTCATTAAAGCCAAATTTGAGTTCGGGAATTCTTAACATATTATCTCCGTTGTTGATGAGTTTTTATTCTATCTGATTCAAATGCTATATTTAATATTAAAACATAGAATATCTATTTTTTTGTTTTAATGTAGAATTTTTATGAGAATTTATTTTAATTTCTAAGTGAACATGTTTTTACCATCCCGTAGTTACTATATGTCGGACTTAAATACCATAGGCCCGTAAACAACATTCTACCTCCCGATTTTCCATGTTGTCCTTCAATACAAATTTTCATATTTTTTCCCTCAATATTCATGAAACCCACCCAAATATAAAGTTTCCTAAACAACTTCAAATAGCATCCCACAATCAATACTATAAACCATTATACCCATAAATAAAAGCACACTATTTTCAGTGAACCATACCATGATAAAGATCTTCGGAGTTTCAGGAAGCCCCAAAAAGGGCTTAACGGATTACATTGTAAATGAACCCCTCAAATACCTTGAGGAGAAATACGGTGCAGAAACAAGGTATTTCCCTGCGTGTGGCAAACACCTCAACTTCTGTATCCACTGCGACTACTGCATCCAGGAGCGCAGCGGCTGCATCCACAAGGACGACATGCCCGAGTTCTACGACGGCCTGGAATGG
>JAIORV010000198.1 GCA_021107945.1 Vulcanimicrobiota bacterium
TCTCCTGAGAAATCTGGAGGTCACGGGTTCGGATCCCGTCCTGGGCATATTTTTTTATAGAATAGAGTGGCTGTCCGGCAATTCAAAATTTCGGGGAAAGAAGGCAAGATATGGCTTTAGATCAAAAAAAGGAATGATCTCATTACTCGCCGTAATTGTTAGACTGACTCTGTACTGTACAACATCCTTTTCATAATGTGTAGAAAAACATATCATCCAGTTAAACTTGGGTTTCAAAGAAACGCATGTTAAAATTATAATCTCGGTGCCCTCTGTACTTCAAAGGTAAGAAAAGGGTAATACTGGGAGTCCACCTACCATATGTTGAAAATGAATAGAAAAATCGATTATTCACTTAGCTCCTATGAGTTCATTTTCATTCTTGTCGCCAATATCAAAGAGAATATTCATGGAGTCTACAATAACCACAAATCAGGCGTTATCTACCTGAATTTCATACTCACCTTTCGGGCGATCTCAATCTCTGATCAACTCTAAATGAGTTGCCATACATATCGAAATTGACTTTGCGGAGCTACGGGCGTAATCAATTAGAAAAATCAACTATAAAATCCATACTATATATCACAAATTATATAATATGAATTATATGGATAATTATATATATTCCGGCGTTATTTATTTGACAGTTAGAAGGGAATAATAAGAGATATAGTAAGAAATCATCCGAACAAGGAAAACTTGGTGAGGGTGTCTTTGTTAAATAAAATTCAAAGTACATTTCCTTCTAAAGAAAAACAATAGTAGGAATATATATGAAAAACAATATAATTTTAGGGACAGTTGTGTTGCTGGTGCTGATGACATTCGCCGGAAGCGCACAGGCAGCAACAACCTATACTGTGGATGATGATGGCCCTGCGGATTTTGCGACTGTTCTGGCAGCTCTCAACGCGGCTAGTGATGGCGATACGATAGAGGTAGCGGCAGGAACATACACTAATGATATTTGGGATAGTTCTTTAGGTATACCGGCAGGTTACCGGATAACAAAGAGCATTACATTACTTGGCGCTCAAGCTGGTGTTGACCCTGCGGGAAGCACAGACAGAGGTGGAGAAACCATTCTTGTGAGAACTAATGGATTGCCGTATTCATTGTATGCTTCAGGGATAACTATTGATGGTTTTATGTTTGGCAGCTCAGATCCGAATACGGGCGAACGATTAATAATATCTGATGTAGCTGATAATGCAATAATCAGGAACTGTATTATCCAAAATACGCCAACCACATCTTCTGGTCATGGAGTTTATATATATCCGGGAGCAAAAAACGCCTTGGTTGAATATAATACGTTCTATAATACTGCATGGGAGGCTATCGCAAGCTGGCATGTGTCAAATGTTGTGATTACTCACAATTATATTACTTCATCAGGACAACATGCAATACAAATGATGGGGCATGCAGGAACCAATAATGAAATTAGCTACAACCACATCTCAGGTATTGCAGGCAAGAATGCTATACATTACTGGGGAGGTCCTGGAGCAATTATAAGTCATAATGTGATTGATGGCGGCAATACCATGTATGATGGAATATGGCTAGACAATGCTGCTGACGGGAGTACTGTAAGCGACAACCAGATTTTCGATGCAATATATGCAGGAATAAACATAAGAGAAACTTGCACTGGCGCATCTATAATACATAATGACATTTCTGGCTGCGGATATGGGATAGAGAAGCATCTAGGAAATGTATCTGGAACCACAATCAACTGTAACTGCATTTCTGGAAACGATTATGGTGTCGTTAATTGGGATTCTATCACTATCAATGCCGAAAACAATTGGTGGGGCGATGTGAGTGGACCATATCATGCTAGTAATCTAAATGAAATGGGTGACATGGTTTACGGTAATGTAGATTATGATCCATGGCTCACAGAACTGGCATATTCAGGAGTTACAACATTCGCTAACACCGAGGATGTCATTCTCCAAGCCACACTCCACAATTCGGATAATGGCGCAGAATGTGGAGCTGTTTCCTTCTACATTGATGGCATCTATACTAACAGTAACACTATCTATTCATCTGGTGTTGCCACGTTAGATGTCGGAACCATGCCTGTGGGTGTTTATGAAATCCGTGCCGTTTCTGGCTGCATGGAAACTTCAGCACTCATTGCTGTCTATGACCCCTCAGCAGGATTCGTAACAGGCGGTGGCTGGATAGATTCTCCACCAGGTGCCTTTATAGCTGATGATACCCTTTCAGGCAAAGCAAACTTCGGTTTCGTATCTAAGTACAAAAAAGGTGCGGACACTCCAACCGGTACAACTCAGTTCAAGTTCAAGGTCGCTGACTTTGACTTCCGCTCTGAATCCTACGACTGGCTGGTAATAGCAGGTGCACGAGCTCAATACAGAGGAACGGGCACGATCAACGGTGTAGGTAACTACGGAATTATGCTCACCGCTATTGATGAGGTGTTAACGCCCAGCACTGATGTAGACTTATTCCGAATAAAGATTTGGGATAAAGATTCAGGAAATATTGTATATGACAACCAGCTTGGTGCATCAGATACAGGAGTGGATGCTACAGCACTTGGTGGAGGAAGCATCGTAATACACAAACCCAAACCCAAAAAATGAACCTTGAGACCGAATCCAATGAACATGCTCAGTTAATATAGAGCATTGTAATTGGCCTTTAAGCACCCCACCATTCAAGTGGGGTGACCTATTTTTTTCTGTACAATCGTAAAGTATTATTCTTACCTGAATTCAATAACACTTGGAGATGACACCATAACATGAAAATAGCAGAAATAACCCTATTCCTTGAGAAAATAGCTCCACCTGAACTGGCTGATGAATCGGACAGGGGCAGGATCGGCTTAATACTTGACCGGGATAATGAGATCAATAAGATTGCCACTGCCCTGGATGTTACCGACCATGTGCTACATGAGGCTGCCCTGTCCGGTGCGGACCTGCTGGTGGCCCACCATACCCCTATCTATGAACCTGTAAACCATATCTCTA
>JAIORV010000087.1 GCA_021107945.1 Vulcanimicrobiota bacterium
GCATGGAGGGGCAAGGTGCGCCGCGAGCGCGTTTCTTGTGTTCGCCCGAGATTGTAGTTGTGAATCTGGAATCAACCAGCGCTGATTAGGAACGCAGCCGCCCAACCAATGGTCTAGAGCTAACCTCGGCGGAGACTTGCGTGGGCAAGAAATATCCGCTATGATTAGATGAGAAATCTGGCAACAGTGTTGCACATTAACAAGGGAATAGGCTCGAAAGAGAGCCAGGGGAGACCCAGGAAGTGACGGCGACGACCCATAACATGCGCTTTGGGCACACAGTGACCCAACTAACCAATGTAGGGCGTCGCCAATCCAAGAGATAGAATCTCAGACCACTGCTCAGACCATTAGGGCATAAGGAGCGCATCCCTATGACCCTTGTACGTAATGTGTGGGGGTTGGCTGTCGTCGTCGCTTCACGGTCCTTGCGATCTTGTAAACCAGGGAGTCTCAGCAGCACAAAAACAACGACGGGGAGATGATCAGGGCAGCCTAGCTGAAGACCATTGTGGCGTGTGCTGCTGGACGACCACTGTACGTAGCGTAGGCGACCTGGTCAGGGCCCCGGCCAAGATCGAAAAGGAGCAGAGGAAATGGGGACGCTATTGGCCAGGCTAGGGCAGGAACTGCCGGAACGGAACTATCTGGGGCTGGACGTGGGATACAAAGAACACGTGGCAACAGTGATCAGCCTGAAGACCTTCATTCGAGGAGGGGAGAGGTGGAAGCGAGCGCGCTGCCTGCATTTTCCCAGCACACGGAAGGGGTTGGACAAGTTGCAGCGATACCTGTGTAGCTACAGCGCGGATCCTCAAACATTCTTGGGAATCTGTGAACCGACGGGCGGATGCTATGGAGCGACAGTGTACCAATACCTGCTGGATCAGGGCTACCTGATGTGGATGACAGAGAACGCATTGACGCGCCACATGAGGGAAAAGATCATGGGCGGCATAGCCAAGACGGACGAAGTGGACGCGCGGGTAATGGCCCGCATCTGCTATCTGCACGAAGCAGTGGGAGAAGAATTCAAGTTGCGGCCGTTGCGCTTAGCGAAGCCTGAGGACGTGAATCTGTTGGCGATGTGCCGTGACAGTTGGAAATTGAACCAGATGGTTGTGCGCGGGAAGAACCAGTTCGGGCAGTTGATGGCAGTGGTTTTTCCAGAACTGAAGACCTTCTTCACCAAGAGCGTCTCGACGATAGCGCCGGTGAGTTTGATAGGGGCCTATCCAACGCCGGGCGATCTGGCGGCGGCGAGTACGGAGGAAGTCAAAGAGGCGATGTGGAAGGTGGGAGCGTATCACCACGCCAAGCGGGTGGCCGAGCTCCAGGAGTTGGCTCGAAGCAGCTCCGGACTACTTCCTGATCCAGGCCGGGCGTGGCGGCTTCAATGGTTGACAGACTTTTTGCTGAGCAACTTGAAGGCCCAGGCCGAGTTGGAAAAGCAGGTAGAAGTGAGTGTTACCCAGCATGCGGGCTACAAGTGGATAGAGGCTGTTCCTTATTCGGGGCCGCCGACATTGGGAGTCATCCTGGCGGTGACGGGCGATGTGAATCGCTTTAGCACCTATCGCAAGTACGTGGCGTACACGGGCTACTTTGCCGGTCTGGAAAAGTCACAGACGATAGACCGGACAAGAATGTCCAAGAAGGGCAATCGGAATCTCAAACGAGCATATTTCCAAATCGCCGCTCCCTTGGTCTGGTTCGACCGAGGAGATAACCCTTACAAAGAACTGTTCGGATGCAAGGTGGCCGAAGGGCGACCCTGGTACAAGGCGATGCCGTTCGTGTGTGCGGCACTGGCCAGACATATATACCACTGCCTCAAGTACGAGGATCCATATGACGTCGAAAAGGCGTTTGGGACCTCGGTGTCTTCGTCTGCCTCAGAGACGGTGAGGACGGACTTGGAGGCAGACCTCGATGAGAGATTCGAGGTAATGGAGGCTCATCTGACCCCAGAAGAGGGGTAAGAGGTTCGCTTACGTAGCGCATGAAGCCGACCCGCTGATCGAGGATTCTATAGTTGCTTGTCTTGATTTTGTAGCGTTTTGGGTCAAGTTTGGCTATACTGCGCAACCCGCGTGCGGCTTATGCTTGGTCGTTATGCCGCCAACTAACAAAGCATATTGGTTTTTTCCTGTCTTTTTTATGTGCCGGTTAGCAGCGGCTTCGCGGCTTTGTGAGGCGCTGCAAAGCAAGGGGATTCAGGCAAGTCTCGAACGCCGCCTGAGCCGGTGTATTGTCGGCGGTGGCTCTCTGTTGAGGGTGGTCGGGCCAAGTTTCTCGCTCGCTGAAAGTCGGTGGGTTCGGTTCAGCCTCGAAGGCCGCTTGAGACGGTGCTCTGTCATCGTTGGCTTTTCAGCAAAGGTATCGGGGTCAAGTTTATCGCTCGCTGATTGTCGGCGGTTCATCGGCGGGGGTGAAATGGAAGTCGAAAGGTGGTCTGTGATTGAGCGATCCCTTTGCAGAGGTGGTCTTGCAGTCCGCCGCAGTCGGAGGGGAGCGTCGCGAGCAAAACTGGAGTGAAGCAACGGTTTCGCGCCGCAGAGTTTGGTCTGTCAGCGGAAGTACATCTTTCGGAAGGTGTTCATGCAGGCGAGGCCAGGCAAGGAAGGTGGTCTTGGAGGCGATGGGGCGGCGGCATAACAACTCAATGAAGCCGACCACACTATCGAGGTCGCTTTTGAGGTTTGTTTCGTTGTTGGTGCGTTTCAGTTTACGCGTCGTTTCACTGCGTCAGCCGTGTGGCGGCTTATCTCGCAGCCGTTATGCCGCCAACTAACAAAGCATATTGGTTTTTTCCCGTCTTTTTTATGTG
>JAIORV010000025.1 GCA_021107945.1 Vulcanimicrobiota bacterium
GGCTATAAACTGTATTTGTTAAATGTCATGAAAGATTAGAAACAAGTTCAGGGCAAGCAGTGCAATCGCAGAGAATTCTCCGATTTATCTCTGTGCTCTCTGTGTCCTCTGTGGTAAAAAACTATAGGGGCTGAATAGTTACTATAAACAGCTTAATTCAAAATCAAGAACGGGGCGTTCTATTTCCCATGTATTAATGACCCAGCAATTCACCGGGGGGAAGAATCGGCCCTGGCTCCGACGAGGCCATTCCCGTTGCTTTGTCTGATTCTTCAACCATCCGTTGAACAACATCATCCTTGAGCTTTTCTCTTTCATTTTCGGATTGAGGGAGTGGAATATTGAGCCCTGCCACTCTTTTCCTATGATGCTTTTCTTTTTCCATGCTTTTTGCAATGTTATTCATACTTCCCCGGTCTCTCTTTATTGAGAGATCCAATTCTTTTCTGAGTTGAAATGCTTCCTGTTCGAGTACCTGGGCTTTCTTTTCCAGATTCTGACTTTCTTTTCCCGACAAACCCGGTACTTCCATCATCTTACTGACATTGCCCAGCATCTGTATTGTCTGCACAAAAGAGTGGAGTGTGTGTCCATCAATATTTTTAATGGATTCCTCGAGTTTATCGGCCCATCCCGTTTCGTGGGCAAATGTGGGGACCCTGTCCCTGTAAGCTTTTTTCATAAGTGAGATATCGGCGGCATTTGTGGGCGCCCAGACCGTAAGTCCGCTGGATCCTTCCATATTGAATCCCGTATGTTGCTCGGCGATAACTGTATCTCTCAACGCCTGTCGTATTTCCCTGCAATCTTCTTTGAGTTGTTTCGGTATGTCCGGGTCATTCATTACATTAATTGCTATCGAGCCAATGTCCCTGAGAGTTCCATAATCAAACATCATCTCGGGGGAGTAAGCAAACGACGGGTAGTTCTTTGATTTTTTAATATTCCTGAAAACGAGATGATCCTCAACATCCATTGTTTTCCAATCATCAACAAACTTTTTCCATTTGTCCGACAGTGTCTTTATCTTTGTGTTATCCAGCGCTACAAGAGTGAGGTATGATTCTTTTGATCTGCGAAGCATGGGTTGTCTTGTGGAATTCGTCTCCCCCACATCCTCGTAGAATTTCACAAAGTCCCTGGCAAGCTTCCTGGGTTTAAATTCCTTGCCGTCCCTGAGAATGCTCTGCACTTTTTTTATTACCTGGGGCCAGTGATAAAAAACATTCGTACGTGCCGACATTTGTGAAGCTACAGTTACGTCGGCGGCATCTCTCAATTGATCAATAGATTCGAGATTACCCATATAACAGGAATTAAATATCATAGCGTCAAGTGTATCGGATCTCGCAGTTGTCCTGTTTGCCTCATATACACCCGCCTGAACGGCCATTCCGATTTCCGAAGGACTCATTTTAAGCGCGCCTGTCCATGCGCCTCCATGTCCCATCAATACGAGGATATTATGTTTCGCCGGATATTTTTTCATTCCCCAGGCAATAAAATCCTGGAGGTTCTGGGGATGCATCATGTTCACATTCCCCTTGAATTCAACCACAGGCGAGGCAAAGATATTATTATTTGCTTCTTTATCCCTGAGGGGCTGAAGCTTCTTGTCGAATTCATCGCTCCATCTTGCCACATCGGGATCAAAAGGACTATCCAGGAATTTTTCATATCCACATTCCTTTGCAAGTCCATATTCCATCTCGGACATAGGGAAGTCGCCCTTTTTATAATAAACGTCTCCCAGCGTGAAATGAACCAGGGGATTATCAGGAATCTGATCTCTAATCTCAATCCACTTTTCAACATCCACTTCTTCCTTGTGAGGCTTTGGAGATTTTGTAATATAATAACGTCTGACTCCTGACCAGTCGTTGTCAATACGGTCGAATCCTCCCGATGGGTGAGCTTCTCTTTGCGCCGCTCTTCCCAGTTGGGCAACTAAATTAACATTTTCATTGGATCCCGCCTGCTCAAGTCCCAGGAAAGATGAGGCCATTGCCTGCTCGAGATCGCCATATTGCCCGTCCATGTAGAAAAGAAATGTAACATCTTTTTCCGGCATACTCTTATGATTCTCATCCCGTTTAATTGAGCCATGCGGAATTCCGGTTCTTTCTCCGGCATTGGTCTGACATCTTCCCAGAGTAACAACATCCTTCTGTTGAACCTCACCTTGATCTTGTTCTTTTTCTTTGTTTTCACGTCTGGAAATGTTAACTTTATTGCTTTGTATCGCTGAATTTTCCGGTCTGAAATTTATCTTGCCCACAGGGAAACCTCCATTCAGAAAACAGATAATATAAAATTACCAGAATTTGCATCCATTATCACCTGATGTATGATAAAGAAAAGAGCCGATAATTGTTCGTTTTTGAAACATTATATAACATGACAATTGTATCATAAAATGATAAATACGGATGTTAACAAAATGTTAATTTGCAATTACTTCGTGAGAGATACTATTCAGGCCTCCCACTATAGGAGCAATACCCATGAATTAATGGGTAATGCAGATGTTGGCGCTGGATTATGATCACAATGCGAGATGCCCTATGGATTTTGTCGACGTTCTCATGCCATTCCGCTTTAAAGATGCGTAACTCCTGACCATAATTCAGTGGCGTTGATTGTAGGAGGGGTTTCCAGGCTCTATTTTCGCAGCTCGTGAGAAGCTAATATTTTTATTCACCGCAAAGACCGGAAAATATTTACAAAAGACCTTTTCGCTCTTTGCAGATGTGCGGTTTATTATTTTTTCCTTCTTAATAGGATGATAAGCATTCCATGAGTGAGACAGTAACTTTTTTTCCTC
>JAIORV010000006.1 GCA_021107945.1 Vulcanimicrobiota bacterium
TTCTGTTAAAATATTTTGCATAATTTACTCAATCACCCTATCATATTCCAATTCCTATTTTCATTTTATGTCCCAATGTATTTGCTTTTGTTCAATATGCTTATTGATATTAATCAGTTCCAGTTCCAATAACTTCAAAATATCACCCATAAAAAACATCTGTTTTTTCGAATAAATCTTATTATAGACTGCATTAATAAACTCAAAGTCTTCTTCTGTGTCCAGAGTCCACCTCTGATGACTCAAATTAATATCATTTGCTACATTAAACAATTTGAATTTATCTGGATTTTCAATGATGTATGGTGTCACATGTTCTCGTTCATAATCCTGGCTTGCATTGTGGTATGCTCTTTCCAAAGTTTTGAATGAAAAGACTTCAGCATCCAAACCTAATGGGAACGTTTTATTAAGTGAATTTGATACATAATCGCAATCATTGCTAAGAAATTCTCGAATCACATTATCTATCACAGATGGATCTATTAAAAGGTCATCGGAAGTAATTCTTACTATAATATCAGCATTGGTATTTTTTGCAGCTAAATAATACCTTTCAAGTACATTTTCTTCAGGTCCACGAAAAAGTCCAATGCTTTTGTCGTAGTCGCTTACTGCACCAAATATGACATCATCTTTGTTGCTTACTGTAGTAGCAATTACGATTTCATCCAATAATTCACATGCTTTCAATCTGTCAATTATATGCAACAACATCGCTTTTCCACAAATATCGATCATCACTTTGCCAAGTAGGCGCGTGGATCCCATTCTCGCTTGTACAATCGCAACGATTTTCACCATATAGTCCATCCTCCATCAATAAAGATGTTTTGACCAGTTATATAGCTAGACGCATCCGAAGCAAGAAGTATTGCAATTCCTTTTAGATCGCTGGGCTGCCCAATCCGGCCAAGTGGATTTTTATTATTTAAGTTATCGATGAACCATCCTTCTTTTTGAACATCTGGATTTGGGAATGGGCCTGGACTTATGCAGTTAACTCGTATTCCATAATCTGCCAAATGGCATGCACAATATCTTGTGAATTGCATTATGGCTGATTTTCCGGCACCATAATTCGGGGGGCTGTCAAAACCAGAATCACCATATATCATGGGATCAGGAGATACATTTCCATACATTGAAGAAATGTTGATAATCACACCTGTTTTTTGTTGTTTCATGTAAGGAATCGCTGCTTTAGTACATCGGAATACATTGTTGATCGTACCGTCAATTCCCTTTGCCCAATCATCTTCAGATAGCGTTTCAATGCTACCCGATGCCCCATAAGTTGCATTATTAACTAGAATATCAATACTTCCAGTTTTTAAGTACACATTTTCCCAACATTTATTGATTGAATCCAGTGATGAAACATCAAGTTCCATACCAACTGCAGTAATATCATACTCATTTCTTAATCTCTCAGCCAGTTCAATGCATTTTTTCTCATTTCTGCTGGCTATAACCACATTAGCACCCGCTTCGGCAAGAGCTTCACTAAATGCAGTGCCTAAATGTCCTGCGCCACCCGTAACAATTGCGGTTTTACCTTTTAAGCTGAATAAATTCATTAAACTCATATGTTCACCACATCAAATCATTAATTCCATAAACTCGGGTTTATTATTTTTTCAGGCAAATCATTAAATACATTTAAGATTTCGTCCTTTAACTCATCTGAAAGTTTGGGGCATTCGATCAAATCACAATTATTCAAAACCTGTGCCGAAGTTTCAGCGCCAATCACCATACTAGATCTCTCAGGCAGATCCCTAACAAACGAAACTGCCATTTCAGCGATATCGATCTCATACTTTTGGGCTAGTTTTCTAAGTGTTATTAATGGCTCTCTGGCCAATTTCAGATTCTCCGGTAAAGCTTCAGGATCTAAAAAGAACAATCCTTGCAGAAATATGCTTCTGGCAAAAACAATGAAATTATGTTGTTTCAGACTATTCAAAATTCCACTGTCAATAAGGCGGTGATCGAATATATTTATTGGGATTTGAATGGCATCAAACACACCCAAATCGATGGCCTTTATCACTTCTTTCGGTGAATAAACAGAAACCCCGATTTTATCAACCATGCCTTCATTCTTTAATCGTATCAAACTTTGAAGTATCAAACCACCGTTATCTGTCATGTTGGAAGCACTGTGCAATAATAATATTGGGATTTTTTTCATTTGAAGTCTTCTCATCGATCCTTCAACATTTTGTTTCACTTGCTGATATATTTCAACTGAATTGGTACCATCATCAAACTCTATCTTTAATTTGGTACATATTATTGGTGACTCTTCATCAGATATATCACCAACAAATGAACCAATAATCTCTTCACTGTCTCCATACGAAGGTGCCGTGTCGAAACAATTGATACCAGCATTGAAAGCAGTTTTAAGAATCTCAAATGATTTGTCTAAATTTGGTTTTCCACTCACATTGGCGATTCCATAATCAAAACCTAACTGAGCAGTGCCCAAAGATAACTTCGAGATTTTCAGTCCATTTATGGAAGTGTACTTCATTGTGTAAGTCCAACCTTTATTGTTTCAATTATGTGTTCCAGTTGCTGTTCACTCATCCTTGGAAACAGTGGCAAAGTAATGATCCGTTTGAAAACATCCTCAGTCACAGGGAACCCCTCCACATCAAAACCATAATTCTCCACATAATAACTGTGCCTGTACACAGGAATATAATGCAGATTCACACCAATATTGGCACTGCGCATATACTTGAAGAACTCGTCCCTGTCAATCG
>JAIORV010000121.1 GCA_021107945.1 Vulcanimicrobiota bacterium
TGCTATTTTTATCCTGTGTGTGAAATGGTTGTCAGGGGGCTGGGGGTAAGTTGCATGTACACCTGCTTTTTTGGGATTTTTTTTAGAAATATTTTTATGAGATTGCGTTTATTGTGTTTTGAAGTGAGTGTTTATGGACTGCATTCGGGATATTGACGGACGAAATGGAAAATCTGGAGGTAGAGTATTAATTACAAGCCTTGGACTTAAGTTCGGTGTATAGGTGACTTAATCATTTTTCTTCAAAGTGACAACATCTCCCACCCAATAATTTGATTCCAATTTTTTTTAATAATCCAATATGGCAAGTTTTACAATATTTATTTATTTTATTATACCGTCTTCCTTCTTCCTCTTTTAAAAAGTATTTACATTTACAATATGTAGTTCCCATAGAATCTTTGTATTTTATTCTAATCAAAATTTGCTGTGCTTCTTCGGGAAGATTGATTCCAATATCTATCGCAGGTATATCTATTATTTCTTCTCCTTTAGATAACTCGTCTTTACAACTTAATTCATAATCGGTATATTCACTACTATACCCATAATCCAAATCCCAATTATATGCTACATCGATATTACTTGCTTTTCCGTTTCCATTGTTTACTAGAATCAAATGTGAATATTGTGTGCCAAATGTCTTTTTTAAATAATCAAAATTTTCTTTATATTCTTTGTGCTGTTTAAGATAATCCAAATCAATATCTTTAAGAATATATTCATATTCTATATCTGGTAATATTGAAAAGTAACTGATATTCATAGCTTTCCTAGCTATCCTTATTCCAGCAAGTCCTAAAACTATACTGAAAATAATTCCCAATTGCTCTATTGTTAAACCCAGAAGTACTGGATTTGTTGAATATTCCACCATTATATCCATTATTTGGATTATTCATTCTATATCAACTTTCTGAATTTATTTTCCTGTGCCCGTTCTGTTGAAATGTAGCCAAAACAACAAGCGGGTGATCTTAAAAAAATGCAATCGCCTTATGTCTCGAATTTCTAATGAGGGGGCGTTGACTCGGCGTTTTCTTTAATAACTTTCAATATATTTATTATTTTAGCATGAAAGTACCCTTAGGCACTTTCATTTTTCTGTGCATGTTATTCGAAGAATTTCATATACGTTTTCTATGAAAACAACTTCCTTATTTTTTTATAAATTTTATAATTTAAATTTAAAATCTAGTATTTTAACATGTTTAATGTCTGGGTAATATATCGCTCCTTTTAGACTAAGTTCCATAAGAGCATCCTCAATGTTCCATTCATGAAGTTTTGAATTTTTCTTGGCGTCTTCAATGTCAATTGATACATCTACACCATAAGCAAGGTTGAGATCAATATATAACTGCTTTGCATTGCCAGAAAGAGAATATAATTTTGAAATATCAAGTTGAGTTGAAGCTGTTTTTTTTGCATGGCGGAACATATCAGACCAAAGGTCTACTCCTCTTGTAATATCTTCTTTTGTTGTAGTAATATCAAAATTCAATCTAGCAAAAGATGAACTTAGTTTTGGAATTACAGAACCTAAATCTTGATTATATGGGACAAATCCACTTTGTTTAATGTCATCTACAAGATCATAAACACAATTAGCAACATATGAGTCTAATTTACTTGGAATTTTAGGTTGATATAACAATGAATCAAGGATATGTGCTCTCACGATAGGGATTTCATATTCAATATCGCTTTTATATTGTGAAACGGGTTTATTTTCAACGTCAAGTGCTGCAGGAATCTGAACAGGCATACTGGACGGATTATAATACGCTAGACTTACTTCAGTACTATCTACAGGATTAATTATTGTTTCTCGATCTAAGAGTTTATAGAAATTATTAGAAGAAATTTGTCTGAATTCTCGAGGAATAACATTCATTATTTTTTTAAATGCACCCCATTGTTTATCTTTGCCCAATAAAGCAGCATTTAATCCGCCTTTTTCGTTAATAGATATTTGTGGACAAGATACAGCATATAGAGAAAAGCAAAAACTCATATTATCAATATATTCATTATCTCCAATGAAAGGATGTTTAAAGAAATCCTGAAATTCATATGGGTGCAATACTTTTCGAGGAACTATCTTATTAGGATTTACTTTTTTCCAGTTACTGACATATTTTATGATTTGCTTTGAAAAATAACCATTATTTTCAAGCATTTTTGTATCTACTTGTAATACAGAAACTTCGATAAGTTCTCCCTTTTTTGGAGATGAACAGTTTTCAAGAATATACAATTCAGACTTTGGTGAATTCAAGAACCGTGAAGGATCCAGATAAAATATTTTAGTACTCCGACCAAAAAATCTTACGAATCCAATATTTTCCTTTTCAAATATTAATTTATATTCAGTTCCAGAAAATTGATAACCAAATTCTCGGTTTTTCAGGGATGTATTTTTAGCCATAAGAAATAATTTTCTCCTACATTTGGACAGATTATCTATGTTGCTATACATCAATGTTTCTAACAAGCATGCTGAAAGTAATACATGCAAATTATTCCTAGTGTCAAGTCAACCCTATAATATATCCAAATACGCTATCAATACACCTTATATTCTGACATTTTGATGTTGTCAACGGCAGTCAATAATTCCCTACCTCCCACTCTAACTCCCCCCTACCCCATCCTTCTCCTCACCAAAAGCCTGTGAGAACACCTTGTAAAAATCAAAAATCCCGAACTCCATAGGCTCGCCCGACTC
>JAIORV010000061.1 GCA_021107945.1 Vulcanimicrobiota bacterium
CTGATATGTTGTGACTTTTGTCAAGGTAATTATTCAACTTCCTGAAAAACCTCCTGAATCCACTGGAGAGAAGAAGAGATAGAGAAACAGTTTATGCGGCGATAGACCACTCTGATATTCGCGGGTTGGTTACCGCAGGTCAATGGGTTCGTCGGGAGCTGCCTCTGTCTAATTTCGAGGATCAGCATAGTAGCTGCCTCATAGTCGTTCCGAGGATTCTCCTTTATCACAGTCGTTTCTCTATCCATTCTTCCTTCCAGATCGTATTTTCTTATCATAATACCATACCACATCAAGCTGCAGAGGTGTTGCCCACCATCATCCCCCAGATAAATCCTGACAGTTCCCTTGCTACCGCAACAACTGTTTTCTGTGGAATTTTCCCACGAAACATCAACCTGGTGTATTTCTTATTAAGCCTTCTACCCGCTTTGTCCGCATAAGCAATCGTTTCAACAGGCTGCCCTTTCCTCCTCATTGCTAATCTTTTTGAGGGCCCGTACAGCCGGTAATGCCAGCTCGATTCAACCAGGAGTTTTCGCAATTGGGAATTACCGGCTTTGGTAATGCTTCCGAGCCTTCTTTTCCCCCCACTCGAGTGCTCAGATGGGACTAATCCCAAGTAGGCCATAAACTCCTCAGCTTTTCTGAATCTTCTGAAATCTCCTATCTCAACTACAAAACTCAGTGCGGTTAAGGTATCAACACCCTTGAAACATCTCAGCTTGGAAACTTTCTCAGCATACCTGGCTTCAGCACTGAGTTCTTCGGTTTTTTCCTTCAATCTGACTATCTTTTCTTCCATTTCACTAATTACTGTATAGTATTCATTGAATACATCCTTGTGTGCTGCTTCTGCAAACTGGAGAGATTTTAACCACTTCTTGTGTGCCCCTGTCCAGTAGCTTTTTCCAGTATCATATTTCTTCCCTATCCTGAGGAGAAACTGCAATAGGCGTTGCTTTTGCCTCTTCAGATCGCTTCTCATATCATGGTACATCCGTAGATAATCCCGTACCGATTCATCAGTTTTTGTCGGGACATATACCGAGACAATTTCCTGGTTCCGTAAAACTTTAGCCAGTGTCTTCGCATCGCGTCTGTCTGTCTTGATTTGATCCCCTGGTTTACGGGGAATCAGTGTCGGTGCTGCAACATAGCAGGTTATTTCCATCTCTTCGAGCATCCTGTACAGGGTGAATCCAGTAGGTCCTGCTTCATAGCAACTGAGTATACTTTCTTCTTTTTCTTTTAGCCTTTTGAAGAATTTCTTCATCTGCCCAGGTTCATTCCTGAGTGTCCGCTCATACTCGACATGCATATTATTGTCTCTCAAAATTGCAACCGATACTGTGTCCTTGTGTACATCCATTCCTACATAAACTATACTTCTCATTGTGGCCTCCGTTTCTTGTATGTGGCGTGCTTGCGCATAACCCTTTTATATTGTGTGGGCTAATCCACGATTTTGCAAGCACGGGGGTCACTTCATATTGTCTAAGCACCTGGTTACTGCCCCTGCCTCTGTGGAGTCAGCTCAAGGCTGGCTGGAAGTCGCCGAAATACTGGCGGGTGACAGGACCCTGAACGAGCACCCGATCATTACTTTCTGTGTGCCGATTACCACACCGTTGTGTTTCGATGAGACAAATTGCCACATCATGAAAATGGGTGTACGAAAAGGTATTCCTATCGAAGCACAGACTGAACCGATTGCCGGCGCGACTGCACCGCTCTCTTTTGCGGGGGGTCTGCTTATGGGAAACGCTGAAAACCTGTTTCTTATTATCATGGCTCAACTGCTTAAGCCAGGTGCACCCATAACTTATTCCATAGGCCATGGTCTGACTGATCTTCATACCGGAAACGCGATTTTCTACAATGCTGATAAGATGCTATGGCAAATCGCAGATATTCAGATGGCGAATTTCTATAATATACCTAATTGGAGCTCTCTTAGCGGAAGTATGGTCGGACGGTATGATGTTCAGTGCGGTATTGAGCAGGCTCTTCTGATGATGCCGACAGTAGCAAGCGGGACGAACATTCTAAATGGACTTGGTTCGTGCTTCAACGCATGCGGTATGTCCGCGGAGATGATTGTTATCCAGGCCGATCTTGCCCAGTTAATTGAGCGGATCAGTGATGGCATCGACATAACTGATGAGAAACTTGACTTCGACTCTATCTCTGCTGTCGGCCCGGGAGGTCACTTTCTGACAGAGGCTCTTACTATCAAGATGCTGCGTTCCGATGAGTTTTTCACAAAAGGGAGCTTCGACCGCTCGGGAGAACGGAGTTCCAATGATCCGAAGGACTCTATGCTCGTTCGTGCTCATGAAAGGGTTGAGGAATTGCTGGCTGCACATGAACCGGCTGTCTGTGGAAAAACAGCTGAGGAAATCCACCGATGGTGCCGTCAAAGAGAAAAATGAGCCGGTTTTTTGTCGATCCTTTGATCAGGGACTGTGACATTGGGAGATTACAAAGATCTGGAAAATCATTTTACAATATCTGAGGATTATGGCCGAACATGTGCATCACCGGAATCTACCGGAATTAAGGGGCAAACTCTTAGTCCTTTCTATTTAGTGTCCGTCCGAAAACAACAAATTATTAGAAAAAACGAGCGGAATTGGAGCCTTTGATGATTTTGCTTTTGGGTTGCCCTCGGCGGTTCAGCTCAGTAACAATGTGTTCCTGTCGG
>JAIORV010000137.1 GCA_021107945.1 Vulcanimicrobiota bacterium
GGCAAACCTGACATTGCAGCCTCTAATTTTCACTCTGACAATGTGTCCATCCTCCCGGCGCGGTGATTTCACTGAAATAAGTGGGGATATGATGATGAAACCTGAATCTTTAGGAGAGTAAATCCCATCCCGATATGCTGATAGCGGATGTCAGAGCTTTTTCAAAGTTATTTGGGCGGCGAGACGCCACCCTTACCACTATAACAATGCCGGTGGCTGCGGCGTCTCGCCGCGGATCAAAAATAACGACCTCTAACTTTAGGAGAGGCTTCCAGCCTCGATTTCATACCGTTACCAGGCATGGTCGGGAACCCAAATTCTGGGGTGGTCTGAATAAATACGAAACAGCTTAAGTTTAACAGGTACTAATTATCAAAATAATTATGGAGGGTAATATTGTGAATAAACGATTCAGGGTATTATTGAGTTTTGTAGTCATCTTTATTGGGCTTATCTCCATTATGGCAGGATGCGGCGGCGGCGGTAGCGATGGAGGGGATGTTACTCCTACACCCACTTCGTCAGGATGGACATCACAGAATACCGGGACGACACAGGATCTTAACGATGTCTTTTTTGCAAGCGAAAATACAGGATGGACCGTGGGGAACGAGGGGACTATCCTGAAGACTACGGAGGCCGGTTCCAGTTGGGCGTCTCAGACATCCGGAACCTCTAATAACCTGAATGGAGTTTGTTTCACAGATATTAACACAGGTATCGTGGTGGGAGATTCAGGAGCGATTCTCACCACTACCGATGGCGGTACAACCTGGTCTGAGAAAGAGGGCAGTTCCCGCCAGGTATCTTTGAATCTGCATAGCGTCTTTGCTATCGGGTCTAAGATGTGGACAGTTGGAGACAGCGGAGCAATACTCTATTCTGCCAATTCCGGCGGCACATGGACTTCTCAAACATCAGGCGTATCAACGACTTTATATGATGTATGTTTTGTAAGCTCAAACACCGGATGGATTGTCGGAGCAAGCGGCGTTGCACTATACACCACCGACAGCGGGACAACCTGGAGCCAGCAGAGCCCGGGACTCAACGGGGATATTTACAGTGTCTCTTTTGTCGATTCGTTGACCGGATGGGCTTCAGGCGCGGGTGGCGCGATTATACATACTTCCGACGGCGGGACAACCTGGACTGCACAGGTTTCAGGAATTCAAAGTGATCTTTATGGAATCTGCTTTGTGGATTCCCAAAACGGATGGGCAGTCGGAGACGGCGGTATCGTTCTTCATACCACAACAGGAAAAGCAAACTGGACTCAACAGGATTCAGGAACTACCGGAAACCTCTGGGGCGTTCACTTTTTCAATCTGAATAACGGGTATATTTCAGGGGCAGGAGGAATAATGTTGACTACCACAACAGGAGGAGAACCCACGCCTACACCTTCTCCCACCACATCACCCACATACACACCCACACCCACTCCCACATCATCTCCCTCACCTTCTCCAACACCTTCGCCTTCACCCAGTCCAACATACACGCCGGGACCCAATCCTCCACCACCTTATGTTTACAGGGGTTTTGTTGCCATTCAGGAATTCCAGGCGGGAAACGGCCCTTATGGTGTGGCAGTAGCTGATTTCGACGGCGACGGAAATCCTGACACTGCAATCGCAAACGAGGGATCCAACAATGTGTCCGTGCTTCTTGGAAACGGCGACGGCACATTCCAGGCAAGAGTAAATTATGGCGTGGGAAGCGATCCTTTAAGATTAACGACAGGCGATTTTGACGGCGACGGCAACTCGGATATTGTAGCCGCAAACGAGGGATCTGACAATGTGTCCGTGCTGATTGGAAACGGCGACGGCACATTCCAGGCAAGATTAAATTATGGCGTAGGAAACAGGCCCTTCAGCGTGGCGACAGGCGACTTTAACGGCGATGGCGACACTGACATTACAACAGCTAATCTTGCCGATAGCAATGTATCTGTTCTTATTGGAAACGGCGACGGTACATTCCAGGGGGCAGTAAATTATAACACGGGAAATTGGACTATCGGCGTGGATACCTGTGACTTTAACGGCGATAACAAACTTGACATTACAACCGCTAATAATTCAGGCAGTATGTCTGTTCTTCTTGGAAACGGTGACGGCACATTCCAGGGTCCGGTAAATTATGGAGCGGGAGCTGCCCCTTATGCTGTAGCGACAGCCGATTTTAACAACGACGACAAACCTGACATTGCAACGGCTAATGCCGGCTCCGGCAATGTATCTGTGTTTATTGGAAACGGCGACGGCACATTCCAGGCGGCGGTCAATTATGACACAGGAGGCGGTTATGACTTGGCGACAGGCGACTTTAACCGCGACGGCAATCCTGACATTACAACCGCAAATCATTTCTCTGACAGAGTTTCTGTACTTATTGGAAACGGGGACGGCACGTTCAAGGAAAGAGTAAGATATAGCGTGGGAGACGGTCCTAGCGGCGTGGCGACGGGCGACTTTAATGGCAACGGCAAACCTGACATTGCAGTTACAAACAGTGGCGATGACAATGTATTCGTGCTTACCGGCAACGGCAACGGCACATTCCAGATGGCGGTAAATTATGGCGCGGGAGACGGGCCTATTGGTGTGACGACAGCCGATTTTA
>JAIORV010000193.1 GCA_021107945.1 Vulcanimicrobiota bacterium
CGCTTTCCTGGGAAAATCCTTTATGCCGATGAATTACTAGGGGCTGAATAGTTACACATAATGTTAATTTACTTTATACGCCTATTGTCTTATAATACTGTCATGTTGAATACAATCATGGTTTATCAAAGAGGAGGAAAATCAGAATGAATGTTAATAAAATTACAGGTTCTACTAATCCAAGTGGAGGATATAAGCCGGTCAAAACGCAGATGAAATCACTGGGCGAAGAACCCAAAGATAGTTATCTGGGGAACTTGAAGTCTTCAGTACGCGAAGGCGCTTTCGAGGTTGGTACCCGTCTTTCAGAAAAAGTTTTGGATCTCGCATTTCCTAACGATTCCATTGAAGATACCAGCGGACTTAAGACATTCGCTTATGTTGGCGTGATGTACGGAACCATGGTTCCAGGGATGATCATCGGTGGCACTGCAGGCTTTGTGACAGGTATCTTTGGTAAGAACCTGGGAGATATGTTTAAAAGTTAGTAACTCGTCTATTTGATTTTGCAAGAAATAAATCCCCTTGTCGTAGTGATGCAGGGGATTTTAATTTTTATATCAAGAATCTTACCCACCTTGGAAAAGGAAGAGAAACGACAATGGGCAGGCCGCTGAAGGACAATATCAGGTTCCAGAAAAAAATGACTATGTCCACTTTTCGATTTCTCTTGCAGTATCCCATCTCTCTTGCGTTGTGTTGAATCCATTCGTTACCGAAACAAGATTCTAATGCCTTTTTTATAAAATTATATAAAGGTAGCCATATATTCATCTTTTTTTCGGGATTTATTTTAGATGAATATATTGGCTACCGATTTAAAAGTTTATGCAAATAATGGAATTAATTATTGTCAAAAGTGTGCAATTATCCAGAAACTCCGCATACTCCGCGAATCCTGAAACAAGTTCAGGGCAGGCTTCTGCGGTGAATAGTTGCTCTGAATTAACTCTTCACAAGTTTCCTTTCGATCTTCCTTGCTACTTCTTCTGCCACTTCAAGGGTTGTGCTGTTTCCGCCCATGTCATATGTGCGGTATTTACCTTCCTCGACAACCTCTGCAATTGATTTTGACAGCACATTCGCCATTTTTGTTTCTCCCAGATAATCCAACATCATCTTTGCCGAGAGCAACATTGCTGTGGGGTTGACTTTATACTGTCCCGCGTACTTGGGAGCTGAGCCGTGTGTAGGCTCAAACAGTGCGAAACTGTCACTGATATTTCCACTTGAGGCGAATCCAAGTCCTCCCACCAACTGGGCTGAAAGGTCAGAGATTATATCGCCGAATAGGTTCTCAGCTACGAGAACGCCGTATTTCTGGGGATTCTTGACAAGCCACATGCACATGGCATCGATGTTTGTTTCCCATAGCTCAATTCCCGGGTAATCCTTCGCCACTTCACGGGCTGTACGAATCATCAATCCTCCGGTCTCTCTGAGGACATTGGGTTTCTCAACCACTGTTACCGTGGGATATCCATGTTTTTTCGCATATTCGAATGCATCTCTTACTATGTTTTCACAGCCTTTTCTTGTCATCAGGCGTGTGGAAATCGCCATGTCTTCACCAGGAGTGTCCATGAATCTCGCCATTTTCTTGTGAAGTTTATTGAATACTTCCTTCAACTCGTCGGGAACCGGATGGAATTCAATCCCGCAATACATTCCCTCGGTATTTTCACGGAAGACCACAAGATCAATATCATCTCTGTAATTGAGTGGATTTCCCTTGAAAGCTTTACAGGGGCGCATGTTTGTACTGAGATTAAGTATCTGTCTCAGGTTGACAATGGGGCTGAAATAGACAAATCCCTTATCTCTCAATTTGGGATCAAGCTCTTTTGCGGCCTCATCTTTGGGTTTTGATGTGATCGCACCGAACAGGCAGACATCGCATTCCTTCAGCAGTTTAATCGTTCTGTCAGGCAGTGGGTTTCCTTCACTTTTCCAGAACTCCCAACCCACATCGCCGGGTTTATACTCGGCGTCCAGTCCCAGAGTATCCAGGACAATCTTCGCCGCCTCCATTACCTCATTTCCGACACCGTCGCCGGGAAGCCAGGCTATTTTATGTTTCGCCATGTTTATTCCTCCTTTTTCAACCTATTGATAGAATTTACAATGGTTAATTCAGCACATAACCCTCCGCTTTTTGTTGGAAAACGGGAGGTAAAAAAATAATGCTGCAATAAATGCAGTATTATTTTTTTTGAAGATAACCATTAATTTTCCCCAACTTTCCTATTTGTTGAATATTTACCTATTCCTTCCCTTCATGTTAATGTTTCAAAGAAATATTTCATGTTCCTGAGATTTCGCACACATTACATCTTTCAATTAAGTCACTCAATCGGTCAAAAAAGCGATTGTATTTATTTCTTAGATTTCGCACACCTGACATCTTTTAATTAAATCACTCAATTTGTCAAAAATGCGATTGAGAAATATTCTTTAATAGCCTTATAGCCATATTTCACAATATTTATAAACTTTTCGAGTTTTTAAGACAACACCCGATTTTAATCGGGTGGTTAGAAGCCTATAATATCTACCTCCCACCTCAATTTAACCGTTTCAACGGTTTTTTGATGATATAAACCA
>JAIORV010000041.1 GCA_021107945.1 Vulcanimicrobiota bacterium
CTACAGCGTCCTAACCACTTCAGTGGTTTATCTCATAAGGAAACCGTTGAAACGGTTAAATTGGAGGAGGAGGTAGGTTTTATAGGCTTCTAACCACCCGATTAAAATCGGGTGTTGTCTTAAAAACTCGAAAAGTTTATAAATATTATGAAATATGTTTATAAGGCTATTAAAGAAAAGAATTCAATCGCATTTTTGACAAATTGAGTGATTTAATTATGAAATGTCAGATATGCGAAATCCAAGAAGTGACCAGATAATATGCAGAAAAATAAGAGAACAAAAAAATATCCTTCACCTTTTTTGAAATGGGCGGGTGGTAAGTCACAACTTCTCTCCCAGTATGATACCTATTTTCCAAAGAAATATGGAAACTATTTTGAACCTTTCATGGGAGGCGGCGCGGTTTTCTTTCACCTGAAGCCTGAAAACGCATTTCTGTCGGATTATAACGAGGAATTGATCAATTGTTATATTCAGATACGAGATAACCCGGAAAAAGTAATGGAACTCCTCAAAGAGCATAGAAAAAATCATGATAAACTTCAAGAGGATTACTATTACCTAATCAGGGAAATGGCGTATGATCAGCTTGATGATATAGGGAAAGCCGCCCGGACTATATATTTGAACAAAACCTGCTACAATGGACTCTACAGGCTCAATTCAATGGGACAGTTCAATGTGCCCTTCGGTCGTTATAAAAATCCCGGGATATTTGATTCCGAAAACTTCATGGCCGTTAGCAAGATTCTGAAGAAAGTCAGGCTTGAGGTCATGGATTACAGGGAAATCATTCACCTTGCAAAATCCGGCGATTTTATATATTTCGACCCACCTTACCATCCCCTGAGCGAAACTTCAAGCTTCACGGGCTACACGGAGCTTTCCTTTAAAGAGGAAGACCAAAGAAATTTGTCAAAATTATTCCACCAACTGGACAATAAAGGTTGCCTCGTGATGCATTCCAACTCGGACACGGAGCTTATTCGAAGTCTTTACACTCATTATAAATGCAAAGAGATAAAGGCAAATCGATTCATAAACAGCAAGGTGGAAGGCAGGAAGGCGATAAGCGAACTGCTCATTCTGAATTTTGATAAAAACGGAAGAATATACGCAAAGGAACGGAAACGCGGAAAGAGCAAAAGAAAAAGCAAATATTGGGATCCCTGGGAAAAACTCTTTACCAATCATGTCGATAGAGAAAAAACTGTTAATCATATATCCGCTGAAACGATAAAAAAAGAAACCGGTATGGAGCCAAGGCTTATGGCAAAATTTGACACCCGAAGGGAACTGCCTCCTGTCTTCAGGGATAACAATGCATTCCTCCTTCCCGTTTCAAACGGTAAGTATGTTGTCGTAAGTGGAGAAGGCTATCACGACCTGGAAGAGCCTCCAGTCACGGTTGAAAACTTTAGAAGCGATATTCCGTTTGATCTCAAATCGATTAAATATGCAAGAGGTGAGATGCGCTATATAGATTATGCCTTCAATTCCGGACTCATCTCGCATTTCACAGGAGTTGACAATTTATTCCTGACTGTCCGGGGGAGAAAATTTTCAGGGAAATTCTCATTCCATGTAAACGATGTGGAGATTCCTGAAGTCTCATCGGTACAGATGGAAATCGATGCGGGATACGAGGGTCAAAATGAGTTGATAATTATCGAAGCGAAAGTCGGAAAGCCTTCGTCTTTTAATATAAGACAATTATTTTACCCTTTCAGACATTATAGCCAGGTACTTCCCGACAAAAAAATCAGGCCTGTATTTTTTGTATATCAAGAAGATAAAAAAGAAAATAATGGCGGCACATATTATTTCTATGAATATAATTTTACGGATATTTTCGATTATAATTCCATCGAGCCTGTTTCCATAAAGGCATACAGGTATGTGAAACCTGAAGAACAAGATGGTTTTACTGATCTTTTTCCGGAAACAACCAAAATCGGTGAAAAAAAATCTAAAAATCTCTATATACCTCAGGCAAATGATATCGACAAAATAATGGAATTTCCGTTTCGAATAGCGGAAGGAATGGATAATGCAAGAGAGATCGCCGAATATTTTGAATTCACAAAAAGGCAAAGCAGTTATTACAGGGAGGCAGTGCAGAACCTGGGGTTTGCAGATATGAGAGATAAAAACCGCTATGTATTAACACCATTGGGAAAACGGTTTGTCAATCTCCCTGTGGAAAAGAGAAACAAGCTTCTTTGTCGTGAGATGATGAATCTTCCCATATTAAAAGAAATAATGACCCGATTATATGAGAGAAAAAGTCTTTCCATGAATGAAATTGCGAAAATAATCGAGAAAAACTCCGACCTCTCAGGTCAGACGCCAAAAAGAAGGACCGGCACATTACGAGCATGGTTCTGGTGGCTATATATTGCCCTTGGAATCGTAAAAGTCGGAAGAGAGAGTATCTTTATTTAACCGATCAAGACTCATCCAACCTGTGTAGGAGCATACTATAATAAGGTAAGGAAAAAAGGAGGAAAAAAACAGACATGGTCGCACTCCAGAAAGTGAACAAAAATCTAAAAAGAAATGGAGTGTTAA
>JAIORV010000047.1 GCA_021107945.1 Vulcanimicrobiota bacterium
AAAAGTTATTGTTTGCCTTCTCTTTCAGCATTGATTGAAGAGAAAAAAATTGAAGAAATCAATATCGATGCGGGTTAAATTGGGACAATTATTTTAATCTTGGAATTATTACAAATCTACATGTAGTGTTGCTTTTCGATTCAAAATCATGCCAGTTACCCTTAAATTTGAAGTGGATACAAAAATCTAAACTCTCGAATAAGTAAATATAAAAACAATTTGAAGAAAAAGATTAATCAGAGATTCCTCTTAAGGCTGACGTTGAATTGGATTTTCACAATAATAATTTATTTAATTACATTTGTTGTTACTATTTTATTAATTTTTATCATTGACCATTATACGCAATTCTTTAATTTAGTGGAAATAAGTAATTCCAATAGTGCAAGGTATCTTCTAAGTTCGTTAATTCAAAGTCAAGCAGCAATATTAGCAATTGTTATAACTGTTACATTAATTGCTGTTCAACTAGTATCATCATCTTACTCTCCACGAGTAATAAAAATTTTTAAAACCAATGCGGATTTCTATATATTATTCTTTTTATATGGTCTTTCCATTTTTTTTATGTCTGGAATCTTAAAAATTATCCCAGAAGAAGATGTAATTTTTCAAACTCAAGATACACTTCACACTAAAATTAACACTGCGCTTGTAATATCTTTTTTTACCTTTACTATGCTAGTCCCGTATATTTTAAATGTACTAAACATACTGAAACCTTCCACTATAATTGAAGAATTGGCAAAAGATATTACCAATGAAAATATATCTAAATCAGCTAAGATTGATGCAAATTTTAAAAATGATGCAAATCCATTAATACCAATTTTAGACGTTATTCGTAATTCTTGCATAAGACATGACTTTGAAACAACACGAAAAGGTTTAAGAGAAATTGAACAAAGTGGAATCGATATACTCAAAAGCGATCTTTCAGATTCTGAAGTAGATGGTTTTATATTGTTATTTGTTAACGAGCTTGAAAGCTTTGCTGAATTAACTGTCAATTTAGGGGACGACAATTCATCTAAAGAAATTGTTAAAATCCTACAGAATATAAACGAGACTTTAATAGAGATAAATTCTCATCAATCAATCACGCGTCTAAATGTATTATTAAAAAAAATTGGTATGGCATCAACAGAAAAGCATATCATAAAAACCCCACAAAAAGCAATAAATTCTATATATAAAATTGGAAAAGCAGTCATAAATGATGATCCCGAAATATATGATCAGTCAATTCTACATTTAGGTGATCTCGCAAGAAATGGAATTGAAAATAAAGTTGAAGTTCCAACATTATCCGCTATTTTTGATCTCAGACTTTTAGGACTCGAAGGATTAAAGAAAAAGCGAGATAAGACTGCTATGAAAGCATTATGGTCACTTGAACTTATTGGAAAAAACAAAGGAATTTACAATCTAATAATTCACGAAGATGGATGGGAAGAATATTCTCAGACTTTTGAAGATGAAGATGGAGCATATGAAGATACTATTGTAGTTGGGGGAACCGAATATGAAATATCTTTATTTGAAGAAACTGTAAGAGCTGTATATTATTTTGGGCAAGTATCAATTGAGCAAAAATTATATAATGTTTCTGAAGATGCTATACGTAAATTGCAGATAATAGGGGAAAATGCAATTATACACAGATTTGATGAGAAATCTGTAGCTGATTTTTTAGGACATATAGGAATTTTAGCATTAGGAGTGGAAAGTAACAAACTTACAACTTTATCTTTAAATGCGTTAGAATCTATTGGCAAAGCTTCGGATGAAAGTTTAAAGTATACAATATACGAGACTGCTCTATCTTTAATACGGATTGGCGCTGAAGCACTGAAAAAAGATTTTGGTGAAATAGCGTGTTCTTCTGCAAAAATTCTTATGTACTTAGAACTTAAGAAAATTAGTACCAGTACAATTAATGATTTATTGAATTTTTCATCGAATTATCAAGAATTTAAAACATTTTATCTTTTAATGAAAGAAGATAATTGTTAATTTAAAAGCAGCACCTAATTTTAAGGTTTGAAATTGTTATTCTAGTCAATTCTTAATTTTACGAGCATGAACTCCCTCATCTCGCAGTCACATACCTTGAACTTAAGCACCTCAGCCCTGTAATTTATACCCTCCTCACAATTCCCCCCTCTTGTCCGTCAACTCAATAGTATGGCAATCTTCCACAGTACTGCACCAATTACCAACCGTTTGTATCAACATTCTACTCACACCCAAAGTTACTCACTTCTTGTTTCTGCACCCAACTAAAATAAAACTATCGAATATATTTTACAAGCATATCCCAAAAAAAATCCCAAAAAGATGCAATCCATCGTCCCATCCCTCCCATACAACCTTCATCTATCAGGCACAGGCATCAATATATAAGAAAAAACACAGAGTACTACAACACCACCCCTCCACCAGAGAAATGACCACCAAGCCCCAAACCACCCAAAAATCAATCCCGGGTATAATAGCCTTGAGAATATTCGGACTGCTGTTATTC
>JAIORV010000211.1 GCA_021107945.1 Vulcanimicrobiota bacterium
AGGAGGATGAACAGCGCGAGGCAAAACTTTTCCAGCAGATCGGCCAACTCCAGTTCGAGTTGGACTGGTTGAAAAAAAAAGCTGGGGAGCCGTGAGCACAAGCGAGAGTTGGTCGAACTGGGCTGCCGACGGCTGTCGGTCGCCCGACAGTGTGAACTGCTGGGCCTGCCGCGTTCAAGTTACTATTACGAAGCAAGACCGCCGAGCGAGCGAGACTTGACCCACATGCGACTGATCGATGAGGAATACACACGCCATCCGTTTTACGGCTCGCGGCGTTTGGCGGGCTGGCTTTGTGACCGAGGCCATCCTGCGTGTCGAGATCGCGTGCGGCGGCTGATGCGTTTGCTGGGACTTCAAGCGATTTACCCCAAGAAGCGTTTGAGCCTTGAAAACACGGAACATCAGAAGTATCCCTACCTGTTGCGAGGCATGAAGATTGACCGGCCCGACCAGGTGTGGTGCAGCGACATAACCTACATTCGATTGCGAGGAGGATTCGTTTACTTGACGACCGTGATGGACTGGCACAGCCGATTCGTGCTGAGCTGGGACCTGTCCATCACACTAGATGCCGAGTTCTGCGTAACGACGTTGGACCGTGCCTTGGAGCGTGCTCGACCGGAGATTTTCAACACCGACCAGGGCAGCCAATACACGAGCCGCGACTTTACGGGTCGGCTCAAGCAGGACGACATCCGGATCAGCATGGACGGCCGGGGCCGATGTTTCGACAACATCATGATCGAGCGTCTTTGGCGCAGTGTGAAATACGAGGAGGTGTACCTGAAGGATTACGCCAGCGTCCGCGAATGCCGCGAGGGGCTGAGGGCTTACTTCGAGTTTTACAACCACGAGCGTCGCCACCAAAGCCTTGGCCGACGAACGCCGTGGGAAGTGTACCAGTCGGGCGCATGAGGGGCCCGAGCTGCCGTTGAATGGGGGCGTTTGTTCCGCTCCGTTCGCTGCGCTCACTCCGCTCCACAAACGCCCCCATTCAATAAACCAGAGTCCACCTTAAAGAACTCCATTTGGCGCCTTGACAACCCAGACCACTTCAACCTTAACGATCTTTGAGGTTAGTAGTGTAGGGTGCGTGAAACGCACCAGACACAAGATGCCGTGGTGCGTTTCACGCACCCTGCCAATCTTGCGCTGTCATACTAGTACTGCATATCACTTAAAGTGTCGGGTAGAGTCGCTTTAGTTTGATGCGTGCGTTTTCCGTGGTGAATCGCCATTGGACTGGCTTGCGGTGATTGTTACCGTCTTGCTCCCAAGCGGCGATTTCCTCACGCAAGGTGACCTGGTCTCCGATTCGTCGCGATAGGCATTGCCGAGTGAGAATTCCGATCATGATTTCGGCCATGTCCAGCCAACTACCGTGCTTGGGTGTGAAATGAATCTCCAACTTATTGACAATTCGACGAGCCTCTTCCGGAGCAAACGCCTCGTACAGCGACGCGGGGGAGTGCGTATTCAGGTTGTCCATTACCAAGACAATCTTGTCCGCGTCAGGAAAACGCACGTCTACCAAATCCCGAATGGCATGTGCCCAGTCCTTTTTTGTTTTTCGCTCGGTTACTTCCACATGCCGCCAGCCAGTCAGCGGTTCACAAAAAACGAACAGATTGCACGTACCGTTTCGCTCGTATTCGTAATCGTGGCGAGGCGGCTTGCCCGGTTCGATTTTGATGGGCTTGCGCGTTTCCGCTACCAATTGCTTCCCAGCTTCGTCCATGCAGATCTGCGGTCGCTTCGGATCATAGGGGCGCGAATAGACCTCCAGGATATCCTCCATTCGACAAACAAAATCAGCGTTTTTCTTTGGCGGAATGCAATACTGCTTCTTCAGCCAAGGCTTAAGCTCATTTTTTTTAGCCTGCGGGACACGGTATCCTTCGAAAGCGACTCGACCACTTCCAACTCCACCAACTTGTCGGCCAAGAGTTGCAACGTCCAACGTTTGCGTCCTTGCGGTGGTTCACTGCAACACAGGGCCACCAATTGTGCTTCACTGGCTCCGTCGAGAATTGGCTGTCGGGGTGGTGTTTCGCGTTTCTTGCGGGTCAGCGCCGCTTCCAATCCCTCCTCAACCAATCGCCGACGAACGCGTTCCACCGTTCGCTGGGTCGTCTCCAGTGCCTCGGCGGTTTCCTCGTCGGAAAGCCCAGCCCCGTCTTCGGTCTGGTCCACTTTCAAGAGGATGCGAGCCCACAGCAGCTTGTACGCTGCCGCTTTGCCAACGCGAATCAAGCTCAGCAGTCGTTTCCGTTCTTCCTCGCTCAGCCGAACGATATACTTCTTATTCATCCCGAAGCCTCCATGCCAGTGGGAAATGTACGGCAGGAGTATACGGGAAAGTATGAATCCGCTCGATATTAACTCGTCAATTTAAGTGATATGCAGTACTAGTGCTTTGTCACAGCTAAAGATTCGGGTCGGGTGCCATGCCCACGCTTGCGTGGGCATGCTAAGAAT
>JAIORV010000002.1 GCA_021107945.1 Vulcanimicrobiota bacterium
GTGATTAGCGACAATTAAAAACACCTACCAACGACAATTAAAACTCCCGGTTTTTTAGAATCAGAATAACCATTAAAATATCCTTCATTAAGGAGGATAGATAGATGGTTACTGACAATCAAGCCAGGAGGTTAAAGAAAATGCTATCAGAAGGAAATAAATTAGGCACAAGTGCATTAAAAGCTGGAATGGATGAGAAAACAGCAAGAAAGTACAGAGCTACAGGAAAGCTACCATCCGAACTGAAAAAAGCACATACATGGCGAACAAGAATAGATCCATTTGAAAAAGACTGGGAAGAAATAAGAGTAATGATTTCCACCGAACCCGGACTGGAGGCCTTAACAATATTCCAGCATCTCCAGAGGGAGACACCAGGCGAATATCAGGATGGGCAGCTGAGAACACTTCAGAGAAAGATAAAAAGATGGAGAGCTACAGAGGGTCCTCCAAAAGAGGTTATGTTCCCACAAGAGCATTATCCGGGACGGTTAAGTCAATCCGATTTTACTCACATGAATGATATGGGCATCACCATAGGAAAACAACCGTTCGATCATCTACTGTATCATTTTATCATGACGAAATCTAACTGGGAGACAGTGAGTATTTGTTTTTCAGAGTCTTTTGAAAGTTTAAGTGATGGATTTCAAAGTGCAATATGGGAATTAGGGGGTGTTCCGGAACGACATCAAACTGACAGCCTAAGCACTGCGGTAAACAAGGAAGGAAATCCTGAAGAGTTTACAAAACGATATTCAGCTCTAATGGATCACTACAGAGTAAAGCCTATGAGAATAAATGTCAGGAAACCGAATGAGAATGGAGATGTAGAGCAATCTCATTTCAGGTTCAAGAAATCAGTTGACCAGGAACTGATGCTGCGTGGATCCAGAGATTTTGAAAGTAGAGATAATTACGAGCACTTCTTAAGAAAGATGCTCCGTAGACGCAATAGTGGCCGAAAAGTTCAGATAGAAATTGAGAAAGAAATACTTAGGGCTCTTCCAAACAGAAAGCTGGATAGTTTTAAGGTGGTAGAAAAATCTATAAGTAGAAACTCAACAATTCTTATTGATCACAACATTTACTCTGTGAATAGCCGTCTGATAGGTGAAATGGTAAAAGTGAAAGTTTTTGCCGAATACCTGGAAGTGATCTATGCTCAGAAACTTGCCCACAAGATACCAAGACTCAGGGGAGCTGGAAAACACAAAATCCAATACAGACACATTATTGATAGTTTAATTCGGAAGCCGGGTGCTTTTGAAAATTACAAATACAAACAGGATATGTTTCCGACAACAAGATTCCGGATGGTCTATGACGGACTCTTAAAAACACGAACTACTCGCAAAGCAGCAAAAGAGTACTTATCCATCCTTAATCTGGCAGCAAAGGAAAGTGAAAGCCTTGTAGATGACGCTATTCGTATTCTACTGCACACTGGAAGCCAAATAATCGATTCTAGAGCAGTTAAGGATATGTTTAAGGCTCTTCAAGAGGACAATCTACCCAGAAACCCGGAGATTCACATACAAAAGGTTAATCCAGGGATTTACAACGAATTATTTTCTAACCAGGAGGCCGCATGGATCAGTTTGAATTAGCATTATGCATCAAGGAGCTGAAAATGCCGTCGGTGCTGGAATACTTTGCCGAATATTCTATGACAGCCGGAAAAGAGGGCTGGGGCTTTGAAAGATTCCTGTATGAGCTTTTAAATATCGAACGGGAGAATCGCAAGGAACGACGTATCGCTAAGCTGCTGCGGGAATCAAAACTTCCGTTATCCAAGACTTTTGCTATGCTCGATAGAACACGGTTCCCAAGATTTATTAACCAGCAGATAGATGCACTTATCGAGGGATCTTTTCTCGGGCGGTGTGAAAACGTTTTGGTTTTTGGAAATCCTGGTAGTGGAAAAAGCCATACTGTCTGTGCCATTGGTCATGAATTGATCATACAGGGTCAGCGAGTACTATTCAAGAATTGTGAGATTCTTGTTCAGGAGCTCTTAATTGCCAAACGAGAGTTTATGCTTCCAGCACTCCTCAAAAAATTAGGAAGGTATCAAGCGCTGATCGTAGATGATATCGGCTATGTTCAGCAAAGCAGGGAAGAAATGGAAGTACTGTTTACCTTGCTGGCAGATAGATATGAAAAAGCAAGTACTATGATTACCAGCAATCTTGCTTTCTCCGAATGGGAGAAAATATTTAAAGATCCAATGACAACTGCTGCTGCAATAGACCGCCTGGTACATCACAGCATGATTTTAGAACTGAATGTTGATAGTTATAGACTTGAGGAAGCAAAAAAGGGAAAAAACAATAAAAAATAGAATTATTGAAATCCATTGAGAGAATCAGAACTAGGAAAATGATAAAGAGGAGAATTGTATGATACTAAAAAAAGAAGATTTAGAACAATATCTAAAGAATATG
>JAIORV010000166.1 GCA_021107945.1 Vulcanimicrobiota bacterium
AGGCCTGGATAGAAATGGATTACAACAAAAGGATTCATTCAACCACCGGGGAGGCCCTATGTGTCAAGATAGTTGTCACAAGTATTAAAAAATTAAATACGGAGGACAACAGAAGATGAACTACAGTACAGGGTTTAAAAATAGTGTACTCAAAAAGGTATTACCACCAGAGAATAGATCAATATCAGAGGTGAGTAAAGAAACGGGAGTATCAGATCAAACTATTAGGAACTGGCTCAAAGTAATAAAAGATGATACCTTACTGAAATCTGATAGTGAAATATCACCAGAGTCGAGAAATCCATCAGAAAAAATGACATTACTTTTAGAGGGACGCTCAATTGAACCAGAAAAACTGGGCGAATGGCTGAGAAAAAATGGCCTGCATACTGAGCACCTCACCTTATGGGAACAAGAATTGAGAGATAAAATTTCAGATAAAGATAAGCAGGAAAAGCGGCAGCATAATGACCTGAAAAAGAAGTACAAAGTACTGGAAAAAGAACTGTTACGAAAAGAAAAAGCATTGGCTGAAATGGCTGCATTGTTAGTGCTTAAAAAAAAAGTGGACAATCTTTGGGGGGACAACGAGGACGATTGATACCGATCGAACAACGCACCCTTGCCATCGAATTATTAGAGGAAGCCGTAGGTGCGGGAGCACGGCTTTTTAAAGCCTGCGATATATTGGAAATATCGGTAAGAACCTATTACAGATGGAAAAACAATAGCTCTGGAGACAAACGGAAAGGTGCAGAAAAAAGCGTACCCCGAAAGTTAACTTCAGCAGAAGAGCAGGAGATTGTAGATGTTTCCTGTAGCAAACGTTTTTGTGATTGTAACCCTTATCAAATAGTAGCCATATTATTAGATGAGCAGCGTTATATAGCCAGTACAAGCAGTTTTTATCGGGTATTGAAGGCTAGAGATCTTCTTCATCACCGGAGGAAAGGACGAGCGAATAAGAAGAAAACAACACCTGCTGAACTTGTTGCTACGGGACCGAATCAAGTCTTCTCCTGGGATATTACCTGGCTGAAAACTGATGTAAATGGGATATTTTTCTTTGCCTATATGATTATTGATGTCTGGAGCCGAAAACTTATCGGATGGGAGATTCATACAAAAGAATCTGTTGATATTTCGAGTGAAATGTTTAAGCGTCTCGCCCGAAAACTGAAACTGAAAGGGGTAAAATTGCGAAGTGACAACGGGCACCCAATGCGCGGATCTACCATGATTCAAACATTATATAATCTCGGGATTCTCCCGTCATTTTCTAGGCCTCGGGTAAGTAATGATAATCCCTTTTCAGAGTCTTTTTTCAAAACAGTCAAATATACAGCCGGCTTCCCTTCTTATTTTAAAGATCTGGAACATGCAAGATCATGGATGGCTGATTTTGTGAACTGGTATAATACTGAACATAGACATTCTGGTATCGGTTACATAACACCGGAGCAAAGACATTGCAAAGAAGGCTCCATGATCATGGCTAAGAGGAATAGTGTAATAGTAAAAGCTTATACTGCAAAACCGGAAAGATGGAGTAGAAAACCAGCTCTGTGGGAAAATGCTGAAGTGGTATACTTAAACCCCTCAGCTGAAACGCGAGAATTGCTATCAGCTTCATAAATTATTTCAAAAAACTTGTGACAACTATATTGACATATTCCGGAGTGGTGCTTCGGAACCCCGGAACCCGACTATTTGCTAATCACATACTTTTCCGATAAACTAACGAGTCATGGAAGAAAAACAATATTTTCTGCTGCTTAACGAGCGCCTGAAAAAAGAGATTATAGCCTTACCGAACAAGAAGAAAGAGCGCCTTAGAGAAAAGTTTGCGTACCTTGAAAATGGTATCTGGGATGCGGGCGTTAGGGTAAAAAAACTCAAAGGCCCATCCGGGAAAGTGATCTTTGAGGCCCGGATAAACAAAGGGGATCGTCTGATTTTCACCCTCGGGAGAAGTGGCAACCAAACATATATATACCTGTGGGGAGCGATTCGGCATGATGACGTAGATACTACTGCCCGGAAAATTATTCCAGATAACGCCCCATTCCTGGACTTTGAGCCTCTGGAGGGAGAAACCTTTAAAGAACTTTTTATTGATGAATTACCTGACACTATGTATACCCAGGAATCGATTGAAGAAAAGGTTAGTGAAGATTATGGGCCACAGAAATGGCTGGATATAAGTGATGAGAGAGAATGGAAGCGGCTTCTTGCTAAGAAACATCCCGATTTCTTCGAGATATTCCTCTACATGACCGGGGAGCAGCAGCAGGTTCTGGATCAAAACCCACCGTTGTTGCTTTCAGGGACGGCAGGCAGCGGAAAAACTACTATAGCAGTCTATTATCTTTTAAAGCGAGCCCATCAGGACAAGAGTATACTATTTCTTACCTGCAGCGGGTATTTAAA
>JAIORV010000117.1 GCA_021107945.1 Vulcanimicrobiota bacterium
AATTTCTTCAATTCGGCCATCATCCTGCATCAGATGTACTATCTGTATCTTCCTCTATATAAATGGATGTGTTTAAGATGGCAGCAAAATCAATTTGACCGAAAGTCATGCTTTAAGGATAATATTATTGCAACCGCTATTTTAGATCGACTGTTACATCATTCACATGTCTTCTACATCACTGGCAAGAGTTATAGGCTGAAGGGGCACAATTCCAGAAGTGAAGAGAAATAGAATGATATCGGTAATCATTATTGATTCACAAAGTGGAGGATTTTGGGGGGTCAGTCCCCCCCAAAATCTGGAACGTTTGATTTTGTAAAAATAGTAACTATTAAAGGTATGAAAAGTCATATGAAGGTGGGTCAAAATTGGTGGGAAAAAAGGGTCAATTTTCAACGGGAATCTTCAGGCAATTCGACTTGATGGAACTGTTAAGAAAAGTGTAGCGAATATGACTGATGAATTGTGGGATATTTTGAGTCTGATGGGAAAGGAATGCGAAAAATATTATGTTTGATGAGGGACGTGCGGAAAGTGAGATATAGTACTTTAAATTGGATTTTAACGATCCTAACAAATTTATTGATTAAAAATAGATTGAATTAGTCTAAAAATCGAAAAATAACTTTAATTATAGGTTACTCTCATTCCCCGTATGTATATTTACGCCATGATGTACTAGTCAACCCTTTTCATGCTATTCCATCCATATATTCTTCTTCAAAATCTCCAATCATTACCGTTTCAGCTTCGAGCAATAATGAAGGAGGAAATCGATAAAATCCTTTTTTGTTGCCACTGTTTGTTGATAATAAATCGAGATTCAATAATCGTTTGCTCACTAAATGAGGTAAATCCCAAACAGGAGAGCGTACAGTGGAAACAGTGCCCGGCTCTAGTCCTAATTCATTTAATTCTTCTGGGCTTGCCAAATACGCATTTTTTACCTCAAGAGCATCCTTTATTTTCCTTAGCGAAGCCTTTGCGTCTCCAGGTAATTCTAACGACACAAAGCCTATGGGTGTTTTATATATCAGGGTTTTTAATTCATTTTCAAGACGCATGCCTTTTGCCTGTGCAGCCTCAATGCAGGTGACTACAGGTTTGTCTAGTTTATATTCCTTTAAATTTATAGGTGGTTGCTTTGATGTTTTTTTGACAGTTGAATGCTTAGGAATATTTTTATTGCCAATATCAGATGAGATAGCCCATGCCTTATTGAAAGTATCTATCAAATCATTTCTGATGTCTTTATTTAGGATTAAACGCCCCCTTCTTATACGATTTGGATTTAGTGCCAATTCTGCTATATAAGCACGAGACTCTTTGTTTTCATCTTTAAAAAGAACCATGTCCTCTAATCTTAAGAACTCTCCAAGAAGTGAAGGAGAAGCCATACGTATTTTTATACCTTTATCAATTTGTTTCCTCAAAACATGTCCCATTTCTTTCCACTGATCTTCTGGAAGAATGAATAATCTGCGTATATTTACTCCACGTTCTGCTGCTTTTAGATTTTTTTCAAGATAATTCTGCTGTTCAGAATCACCTTTCCAAATAAGGGATGGTAACGCTGCCACAGCCAAAACTTCATTTGGGGAGTTAGCATTATCAATCTCAGAATATAGAGCATGATAATACTCACCAGGTGATAAATATATTTCACCGTTCATTGCACGATTGATATCTCTTTTAAGGGGTATTATAAAATATTCTTGAACATCATCCCAAGAAATAGGAAGAGATCCAAGTTTTTCCCCCAACAGTTCTACCAATTCATCCACATATGGATTTTTATCGTCAACATGGGATAATACACCCCCTAACCAGCCTTTAAGTTCATATTCATTGTTTCCGGGTTTGTCTGGATGATATTTGATGGTTGTCAGGCCGTGCAAATTTGATGGAAGGGATGCTGAAGAAACGTGAACAATACCGGTCCGATGTTTGCCAAGCTGTGAGATGAAAATTCCTAATTCTAAAATAATATTATCTCTTGGCGACATACGATCTATTGATCGAAAAACAGTAAGATCATCTGGCGTTGCAATTAGTAAAGCACCGTCAATTGATGAAGCTAAGTCTATTAAAACATCAACTATATAGTCCCCAGGCCTGGATATATCTCGCCAACAAATGGCTTCCCCCCCAAGATTTTCGATAATTCTTCTAACCTGCAGGTCAAAATTTTCTGCTTCACTGGAGGATCTTATAAATATTCTTGGTCTTTGCTTTAGAGATTTCATGATTACCGATTACCTCTTAGTGCCATTGCAATTTATTTATTGTGTATATTATTAATATCTTACCATTTGTATTTTTCAAGGGCAAATTTCAAGTAAATACATAACAATGTCGACTTATTTTATAAAGTGGGGTATCCACTTAACTCCCGTTCTATTAACATTTTCCCCCAGCAACC
>JAIORV010000206.1 GCA_021107945.1 Vulcanimicrobiota bacterium
TTCTCCTCACAACAATCATTCTTATTAATATTTGCTCCTCCATGCCACGGGGGTTGAGATTCTTCGCTGTGTTAATCCTCGTAGATCAAGATAATCCCGTCTTTGAGAAAATCATAGAAGTAAAGCTCTTCTCTCGTGATCCGCTCAGAAGGACAAGAAGCCCCGGGGGATTGAATAATTATGCCTGAACCTTTGACAAAAAGTAAGTGCACTCAAATCAATTGTTTCATGTCCATGTCTAAGCCCAACATCCATTAAAACAAGGATTGGAACTACACAAGATGTTTCCCATTAGTTCAAAATCTTTCCCTGCTACCCCAAAAAAAATCCCTGTTATTTCTTCAGGGAATTTGGGCTTTTATAGGAATTTACGATCGGGGAAAGCCCTTGTTTTACTATGTTTGTTCTATTTCGATTTTCCTTTCTTCTTGCCGGCGGCAATCTTGTCCCGGATTCTCTCCGACGAGACCTCCCGTTCAAACCGGGCGAAGGACAGAAGCATATTGAGAGTGAGTTTTCCCATAGAATTGGATGTGTCGAATACCTTAAAATTTCAGCTACCATCAGCCAAAGCCAGGGCGTAGTATTTGTCCGTGGGATGTTAATATAAATTTAACATTAGAGTCTTTACATGAATATTGTATTATATTATAATCAAAGAGTAAGTTTAAAAAGGCAAGAAATGATAAATTGGGAGGTGTGCTAAATGTACTTTGACAATGAAACCATTACCTGTGAAGAGATTCATGGGATGTACGTTATTCCGCCCGATCCAGGTGGCCCATAATTAATAGGTGACAAAAAAAAGCCGGTCCTACCGGCTTTTTTTATAACAGGGTAAAGTAGCAATACTTCCCCTTTAAATTCAGGATTCTGTTTGTGATGAATAGAAGTGATTTTTCTTGCAAAACAAGATTTTTGTACGATCGGGAATGGTAGGTTTTTTTATTAGAAACAGTTGAAAATATGAGAGAACTTTTTAGCAACAAGAATTTCATGCTTTATTGGTTCGGGCAGACCATTTCAGGTATAGGCAATTGGATAAATTTCATAGCCTTGAACCTTTTTATTCTAAATACTTTCAATTCCGGGAAGATAATGGGAATATTTCTTGTAGTCAGAATGCTCCCTTCGGTTCTTTTTGGATCATTCGGAGGTTTCCTTGCAGATCGCATAAATAAGAAAAAACTGATGATAACCTGTGATGTTTTAAGGGCTCTGATAGTTCTGGGCTTCATTTTTACAAAAAATCTTTACATCTTTTTTTTACTTGGACTCCTCATATCGGCCCTCGACAAAGTTTTCATGTCAACGCGTGGAGCTTTCATCCCTGAAATAGTCAGAAAAGAGAAAATCGTTGAGGCCAACTCTTTCTGCGAAATGACCAGATCCGTCATAACGGTTGTAGGTCCTGCCCTTGGAGCATTTCTGCTGTGTGTATTTAATTATAAAACAATCTTCGTTATTGACTCTCTGACTTTTGTGATATCCGTTATATGTCTTTTGTTTTTAAGTTATTCACCGAAAATAATATCCGGGTTAGAAAAGAAAAAAAATAACTTTATAGAATTCTTTAATGAGCAAAAAGAGACATTGGCTTTTTTGAAAAATCACAGCCTGTTATTATTTGCATTCATTGTAAGATTATTTGACGCTCTTGGCAGTGGGGCATATAATGCAACTCTCCCTGTCTTCTCAAAATATTTTTCATCGATAGAGATATTCTCTAAAAAAATTCACATTGAAAACAGCGCTTCATACGGATGGATAGTGGGTGTATGGGCATTGGGACAGTTTATCGGCAGTTTCTTTACGAATAGCCTGTTGAAAAATTCCAGAATCAATCTGAAAAACTTATTGATTTTCTCGATATTTGTAAAAGCGGTTGGAATGGCGCTTACTTTCCAATGTTCCATTTTATTGTACGCATTAATTTTCATCTTTATAAGCGGGCTGGGGGATGGAGTTGCCAATGTTTTTTTCTTGTCTCTGCTTATGAAAGAGTCCCCTGAAAATAAAAGAGGAAAAATCTTCGGACTGATTTTTTCAATTCTCTACTCAACACTTGCCCTTGGAATTCTTATAACAGGATTGTTTATTGACTCTTATTCGATTAAAATAATTACCGGGACTGCGTCGGTAATAATATTGCTGGGAATCGTCGCCGGAAAAGTTTTTATATATATGAAAACAAAGGTTATGCGCAAATGTTCCTCTAAGTAAGCCACGAAATCGAGCCTGGAAGGCTCTCCTACAGTGGGAGGTCTGAATAAATACAAGGAGAGATGTAATGAACAAATTTCCATACAGTTTTGTAGGAGCATACTATAATAAGGTAAGGAAAAAAGGAGGAAAAAAACAGACATGGTCGCACTCCAGAAAGTGAACAAAAATCTAAAAAGAAATGGAGTGTTAA
>JAIORV010000148.1 GCA_021107945.1 Vulcanimicrobiota bacterium
CTTCGCTTCCCCTTCACTTCGTTCAGGGCTAAAGGCTCACCGCAATGACAACATTTTCGCAATTCTTTGTGTAAGTCCTATCAGATATAATTCTTCAGAATATGTATAAATAATCCATAATTAATAATAATTATACATATAGGATTTTTGGGGGATCTATTGAATATTTGGTTGGGGTAAAATGGGAAGATGGGGTTATTTTATTCGTTGGGGATAAAATTTGATTATTATACAGAAGTGGTCTTCCTAATGGCGTTAAGCCCATATAAAATTTGGGTAGTAGCTGGTCTCCCGACCAGCTTGAAAACGGCATGAAATTGAGAAAGACAGGGGAAAAATTGATATGAGTTTAGATAAGAGAATGCATTTTATCAGAAATATGGAGGCTCTTAAAAAAGTGGAAAGCGACTTTATTGAGTACGAGATTACCTCTGATGCTGATATCGCTGGGGAATTTGCCTATGGACCCTATCGGCTTATGCTTTGGGATTTTTCGGAGAAAAAGGATGGTGAAGAAAGAAAGCTATGTCTTCGAATAGAAAAGAAAATTCCAGGTAGAGATGAAGATCCCTGGAAAACAGCAGAGAAGGCTGCTTACTATCATGGTGGGGGAATTGAGGGGGAGTTAATCGCCTTTGCCTCACTCTTTCTCCGAAGGCGATTTAAAATTGGCCCACAAGTTCGCTGGAACGATAAACCATTTATAAAATTGGGATATAAGAATCAAATTGATGGGCAGCTTGTCGAAGGCAAAAGTAATCTTACCGATTTAACTCAATGGTTTAAATTAGTCGAAAATCTTGATGGTAGGTTTCATCAAAGATACATTCTGGCCGTCAGACTATATCATAAAGCTATTCAAATGATTGAGGAAGAACCAGACTTAGCTTACTTGAATTTAGTATCAGCTATTGAAGTGTTATGTCAAAAAACTGATATTGAACCTATTTCTCTTTTTGAAGTGAATCCGAAATTGGCAAAAGTTTTAGAAAAAGTTGAGGACCTTGATCTTCGCCGAGAAATTGAAGAGGCTGCCCTAAAAAGGCAGGGATTCATTCGTCGTCGATTTGTTGCTTTTATACTTAAGCATGTAGAGGATAGTTTTTGGAAGGAGGAAAAGCGGCCTGAGCCTTGTTATGGACGAATTGAACCAGAGAAACTTGAAGAACTCCTAAAAAGAATTTATGACCAACGCTCTAAAACTCTTCATAATGGAGAACCATTTCCACCAAGCATTTTTGATGCCCCTGTTATGGGAGCCGAGATTCACTTTTCTCTTGGCATGTCAAAGGGAGAAAAGAAATGGGAGCCAAAAGACTATATACCTAACCTCATTTTTTTTGAAAGACTTGTGAATCATGTTCTTAAGAATTTTCTTGAGAAAAATCAAAATGAATAGAATAATAAGAACTGGTCATTTTTAAGCCATAAATTCTTATCAGGAGGCTATAACGTCTAGGCTCCAATAAAAGAAGAGATGGCTTGAAGCTAAACTGGAGAAGACCCAGGAATCAAGGAGTCCCCGAAAACAGCCATCAGGTTGGAGCCGGAAAAGTCCCGGTGGAAAAGGCAACTCGGAATTGAATGAATAAGGAGAGGAAAATGTCAGAAGATATTAATCGCTTTTGGGAAAAAATTATCTACCTGGACTCCAAAGAACTATCAAGGCTTTACAGCGGAATTACCGGCATCCGGGGCAGACCTATAACTCAAATTGAGAGTTTGAAGAAGAATTTTAATGCCAGCCTGAATATATTCCAGGCTATTTCATTTGGAGGTAGTCAGGGGGAATCGGTATCGGTGAAATATGAAATATCAGATAGCTACCTGCTCGAATCACTTCTTCCCGACATTGAGAAGTATTATTACACAAAAATTCAGAACGAAGAGGATTTCTCAAAAAACGAAGGAATAATTGGGGTTTGGATAACAGGGACATTAACAAAAAGAAGATTTCCTGCGCCTTATCCTTATGATAAAGTAAAAAAAATTCCGTGCATTCACAATGAGCTTCTCTGTTTTTATCTATCTTTCGACTCCAAGCATTTTAACAGCATACATCTGAATTTATTGGACAACCAAATTTACGAAGAAGAAAATATCAAAGAACCATGCAAAGCATTTGGAAGGTACCATATTGCGAATAGCGTAATTCAAGATGCAGGGATAAGACATTCTAAGAATAAAATTGGTTACTTTGTTCCCATTTTTATTTGGGTGCACATGTTTTTTGTCAAAGTAGGAATCTTGGCATGAAATAAGCAACCTTC
>JAIORV010000003.1 GCA_021107945.1 Vulcanimicrobiota bacterium
CAAGTCCTATTCCAGCGAAACGCTTCGACACAACTAAGGTATTCCCGGAGCGCCCGCATCCTCCCTGCAGTTCCGGTCGCTACACTCCCTCCACTGCAGGGAGGATTACTTTTCCGTTACAAGAACTCTTTTTTTGGGAAATATATCCACCTGCAACCATATTATCATATAAGGACTTACGCAATTGTCATTCTGAGTGGATCACAAAAGACTTACTTTACTCCAATGACTTTCTCAAAGACTGAATTTTCTTGATCTACGGAGATTTACATAGCGAAGAATCTATTTAATAATTACCTGTAGAAGATCATTTATCGTGGGTAGAGATCCTTCGCTGTGGAAGACATCGAAGGCAAGTAAAATCCGTTCTTGCCAAGGTTGATCGCAACAAAGTAAATTGATCGTATTCCACTCAGGATGACAGTTTCATGCATTTCTTAAATGGAAATGCGTAAGTCCTATACTGATTGTCATCGGAGTATTTTCATAACCTCAACTCCCCGGGGAACCGCGTGCGCCGATCCATTTCCGTCTTCCAGAAAAACAACCACGCCGTACCGGGGATTTTTTGCAGGCATATACCCGATAAACCATCCATGCGTTTTGTCGGGGATTCTCTCGTTTGTCGGCGTCCCTGTTTTGCCTGCTCCATCGATTCCAGATTTTGAGATCAACTTGCACGTGCCGGTCTTTGCCGACATCTCCATTCCTTTTCTGAGGATCTTCAGGGTATTCCACCTGAATTCAGGATCATCGCCGTATTTCTCCAGTGGCTTTCCCGTGGCGATAATACAGAGCATATTTGCAGACTGATATGGGGTGATTTTTATCCCCTTTTCATCTCCGACGGCAAATTCAATAAAGAGCCTTGGGTCAGAGGGTGGAGTGCATTTACCGGGTGATGGTTTTGACGGTGCGGAGACTGACGGCATTGAACGGCCGAATCCGAATTTTTCCGCCGTATTCTTCAGATCCGACTCAGATATCCGGAGGGATTTCTCGTAAAAATAAACACTGCATGATTTTGCAATCGCCTCGAACAAGTTTACCTTCCCATGACCACCTGTCTTTGAACATATATATTTCTTATCCATGAACCTGAAATTATTCTTGCAGTTCATCTTTTCATGAGGGTCTATTTTGCCCTTTTCCAGCAATGCGGCCGCAGTAACCAGCTTGAAAACAGACCCGGGTCTGCTCTCCCTGGAGCAAGCGATTGTGGGGTTCAAAACCACAATAGGCCTGCATGACTTCAAATCAATAACAATTATAGTTCCCTGATTATCGCCAAGTATCGATTCACATTTTGATTTGAGCCTGTCGGGATCAATTTTGTTTTTGGCAGATACGGGAATAACAAGGAGAATTAGAAGGATTAATATTGTGGATTTTATGTATTTCATGTCGCAATTCACCGCAGAGAATGTTTGAATTCACCACGAAGTCACGGAGGGCACGGAGTTTCATGAGAATTCTTCGTGAACCTCGCGACTTCGTATCCAACACCTTACCTCCAGCATTCATTATCCGTTTATCGGGTTGAAGACGTCATCCTGGAACTTATTCAGGATTGTTTCAAAGAAACCTCTCTTATAGATCCATCCTCCCAATTTCCCCATCGGGAAGCCACTGAAGTGGCTGAGATAGTAAAAAGTAAAAAAAAAAACAGGGCGATAAAAAACAGGGCGCTGTCCCTAGTTTCTTAATTGCAGAATCCTTTTATTATCAATGCTTTTAGAAACTTTACATATAAAGGAAGTATCGCTATTTAGGGCGCTGTCCCTAATTAATTATTTTTGCCATTGGCACAACATGAGGAATGACGCCATTTATCGCTTCTCAAATTTTTCAATTAATGTCTCTTAAATAGGGCGCTGTCCCTAATTTCCTAATTTCATGTCTAATTTCATTTCCCATTTTACATTTTAAATTCCCCTTCTAAAACCTCTGCGTCTTCTGCGATCTCTGCGGTGGATAAACAGATTCGTCCTCCGTTTTCCATCATCCATCATCCATTTTCCATTTTCCATCCTCCCTTATCCCTTATCCATCCTCCCTTATCCATTTGGGTGTATATACATTCTGTCAAAAAATCATGCCGCCTTGAGATCAGTTATTCCCG
>JAIORV010000057.1 GCA_021107945.1 Vulcanimicrobiota bacterium
GTCTAAAAAAAAAGCCTTCCCACAAAGTGAGAAGGCCATTTAATACCCTTTTTCGGCGAAGCATTCGAGAAGCATCGGAAACCCCTTTAGCTGATTTATATGTTCAGTAAACTTGGCTACAGATACCAGCGTTTGTTCTTTGTGTCAAGGTGTTATTGGACATCCCCTGATTCACCATCAACGAAAGTTAAAAACCTCGTTGACCCTGTAAAAACAGGGTGATAGAGTAGTTTTGGACCAACAAAACTATCATCAACGAGGTGCAACAATTATGGCACAAGGCATTCTTCCTTTCAAGTATGAAACTGAAAAAAGCACAACAGGGATGACGGCATTGGCTGGTCTTCCGGTGTATCTTGACTTGGCCCAGGTAATGGGATTAAGCAAATCGATAGAAAAACATTTAAAAGTACGCAAAGGTGGACAGGGATGGATAGACAGTCAAATGGTTCTTTCTATCGTATTGCTCAATCTTGCAGGTGGTGATTGTGTTGATGACATAAAGATGCTTGAGGCAGACGACGGATTTTGTGAAGTTCTTAAAAAAGCTGAAATGCATGGTTTGAAGCGAAAAGTAAAGAGAGCATTATTGCGTCGCTGGCGTAAAGAGAAAACACGTACAGTTCCCTCTCCGTCATCAATCTTTCGTTATCTGGCAAAATTTCATAATATAGAGCAGGAAGAACTTAGGCAGCCGGGCAGGGCTTTTATTCCTGCACCAAACGAGCATTTGCAAGGCTTTGCTGGGATTAATAAAGATCTGGCAGCATTTTCAAGTTTTCAAAATACTGAAAGTACAGCGACCCTGGATATGGATGCCACACTTGTATCCACAAATAAGATTGACGCATTATTCAGTTACAAAGGAGACAAGGCATATCAGCCTTTGAATACATGGTGGTTTGAACAGGGAATCATTTTGCATACGGAATTTCGAGACGGCAATGTACCGGCAGGTTTTGAACAACTCCGGGTGTTTAAAGAGGCCTTGGACTGTTTGCCTGAAGAGGTAAAGAACGTCAGATTACGTTCAGACACAGCCGGTTATCAGCACAATTTATTGAGATATTGTGCGACAGGCGAGAACAGTCGTTTTGGAGTGATCGAATTTGCCATAGGTTGTAATGTAACAAAGGAATTCAAGGAAGCTGTAGCCCAGGTTGAGGAGTCGGAATGGAAGCCGATATATAAAACTGCATACGGCGAGAAATACGCAACCGGAACGGAATGGGTGGAGGTCTGCTATGTTCCCAATGCGATTGGTCACAGCAAGAAATATCCCGCATACAGATATCTCGCAAAGCGGGAAGCCTTGGACAAACAGCAGGAACTGCCGGGCATGGATTCTCAGATAGAGCTTCCATTTCCAACGATGGATATTAAAAGCCAAAGTTACAAAGTTTTCGGTACGGTTACAAACATGGACTGGGAAGGTGAAAAGTTAATACACTGGCTGCATGAAAGATGCGGTAAAAGCGAAGAGGTCCATGCAGTAATGAAAGATGATCTGGCCGGGGGCAAGTTGCCGTCAGATGATTTTGGTGAAAACGCTGCGTGGTGGTGGATAATGATATTGGCGCTTAATCTGAATGCGATAATGAAGAAGCTGGTGATGGGAGTTTCCTTGGCATCAAAGAGAATGAAAGCCATTCGGTTTTCCTTTATTAATCTTCCGGGACGTGTGGTAACACGTTCCCGCAATTTAATAATCCGGTTAACCAAAAACAATCCGGCGATGGAGTTGTTGATTAATGCCCGCGAGAAAATTACAATGCTTCAGCCTGCTCCCTCCGGATAGGCTGAAAAGGAAGAAAAAAGAAAGCGAAATTGTTTATCAAGGGAGAGGTGCGCTTGAAAATGGCTAATTAGTAGTGATTTTATAAGGTTACGATAATATCCGGAGCTTTTTCTGGATTCTTTGGAAAAATGTTCCTTTTAATACCCCCAATATCCACACCTTTTTTTAGGCGGTGGATTTGGGACAAGGTTATTATTGACTTCAAGCTGTTGTAGAGACTGTTAACCTTTTATCGCGTAAGAAGCGCGGAGATAATCGGGAACAA
>JAIORV010000163.1 GCA_021107945.1 Vulcanimicrobiota bacterium
AAAAGAACAATGCTCCAAAACCAAATATGGTAAAGGAATACAACGAAGTGAATATCAGGCATACATCAATAAAAACAAAGAACGAATTGAACAAAACAAAGACTACTATAGACGAAGACAGGCAATTGTTGAGCATCCTTATGGAACAATAAAACGTCAGTGGAGCTTCAATTACGTCTTAACAAAAAAAGGGGAAAAACGAGCAAGTGCAGATGTTGGGTTAATGTTTGTTACTTACAACATTCGCCGGATAATGCACATTTTAGGAAAAGATAAACTGAAAAAGTACTTAGAAGTACTTATTTTAAGTATCTTTGGCAAACTATCTTCAAATATGAGTAAAATTAAACCAATTTAACGGTGGTATATTTTTTAATAAATATTTGTAAGCTTTTTTAAAGCTCGCTTAAATCAGCATATATTTGATTGAGTTTTAAAGAAATGGTGGGTTATTAGTCGGAATGATATTTTTTCAACATAAAAAAACATTTAATTATTAACTAAATTAATTAATCATGAAAAAATTATTTATTATTTCAACGTTTTGTTTAATTATGCTAAGTTCATTTTCTCAGAATTTAAATTATGCCGGAGGAACGGGAACCTTAGATTGTCCCTATCAGATTGAAACAGCAACTCAACTTAAGTACTTAATGGATCACCCATCTGGGTGGGACAGTTGCTTTGTATTAACAAATAATATTGATTGTAGTTCAATTAGTGCGAAACCGATTGGACTACATCCTCCATCAGGTGTGCCATTTACAGGTAAGTTTTTTGGGAATAATTATACCATCTCAAATCTTAAACTTTTGATGGGATCAACACAACATGTTGGATTATTTGGATATATTGCTGCCGGATCTGAAGTTACTGGTGTTGTAATATATGGCTTCGAAATAGAAGCCTTACATTCTGTTGGTGCATTATGCGGAAATAACTATGGTTATATATCTAATTGCAAAGTACGAGGAGGAGCGGTTAAAGGCAGGAATAGAACAGGAGGATTAGTTGGAAATAACTATTCCAAAATATATTCTAGCTCTGCAAATTGTGTTATTGAAGGTACGGGTATTCCAAGTGAATTTGAGGACAACTTGTGTGTTGGTGGCTTTGTTGGATATAATGAAGGATCAATTATGGCTTGTAATTCTTATAGTGAAATTTGGGCACCTACATCTCAACATGTTGGAGGGTTTTGCGGGTTTAATACAGATGGAGGGGAAATTTTCCATTGTACGTCGGCTGGAGATTTAAATTGCAGACAGTATGGAGGTGGATTCTGTGGGCTTAATGGTTATGTTGCACAGCCTCTACCCACACCCAGATCCCGATCAGATATTAGAGATTGTCATTCCTCTACCTTAGTATGCGTAGAAATCTCAAAAGCAGGCGGTTTTGTTGGTGAAAATAATTCACATGGTAGTATAGTTGATTGTTCATCTTCTGGAAATGCAATTCTAAAACCATCACAAAATCCAAATCCTCGTATAAAAACAGCAGGTGGTTTTGTTGGAGAAACATGGGGTAATGCAAAAACAATAAATTGTATTGCAAGCGGAAGAGTTAGTGCAGAAGATTATGTGGGTGGATTTGTAGGTGTTCGTTGGAATAATGCTACAATAACGGACTGTTCAGCTTTTGGTGCTGTCCATACTAATTTAAATGCTAATCATTTTGGTGAATTCTATGGGGCTAGTCTTGATAATCCAACTAATCAGAATGATATTTCTTTTCCACAGAATACTAACCATTACCATGAGTGTCCTAAGGAACCTATTAATCATCCTGCCTTTATTGATTGTAGTAGATTAACATATAGGTCTGCAACCAATGACTCTACACAAAACGACCAAATAGACCCATCAAAAGAAACCGGGGAAGACCCAAGTTGTCGTTTTAATCTTATAGCAGGTGCTTCAACAGCCTTTGGTTTACCGGACAATAGTTCGTTTATTATTCCTCAACTTGGGTTCGATTTCAGTTTTGGAAAATTTGGATTTCGTGTTACGGAACAATTCTT
>JAIORV010000133.1 GCA_021107945.1 Vulcanimicrobiota bacterium
TGCTAATAATGAATTACTTCTATGTCTTTGGAACAATTTAAATGATGCATCGGCCTTAATCCCACCGTCCCCCGCACCGCTGAGTTTATCTTAAAACCCCTGGGCTGTATTCACCAGGAAGAGATTGCGGCAACTGTACGGTATAAAGACCATACAGGCAATAGGCATACACTGGATATGCGCCCAAAGGAAGTGCACTGCGTCTGTCCTTTCCTGAAAGGAAAGCCCATGAACAGGGGCGAGTTCTTCAAACTGTCAGAGTTGGGGCATACGGCAGAGGCCGGACTGAACTTCCAGGGTGTGGATGCTGCCCGGCTCACCTCGTTTTTATTGGAGACATGCAAGAGCTGGCATTATAAAGTGGACGAACATGCAGTTGAGGGCGGGACAATAATGTACCTTGCCAGCGAGTCCATTGGTGAGAAGGCGTACTATCTTCTGACTGCATATATCAAAGAGACCGACGGACTGACCCAGGTGATGCTGAGGGCTGTGTCTGATAAACCTCACGGCTTGAACGGGTTTTTAAATGAGATGGTGAGCAGTATTAGGCATATTGTTGGTACGGTGCTGTCAGCCCAGGAGATAGGGATTATCAGGAAGGAGCAGGTTATTAATATCATTGATTCTGTGGTGCAGCGCTCAACTTTTGCAGGTAGTGAGGGTGTTGCGGAGGTTAATATTGAAGGGAGTGTGGTACAGCGTATCGAGTTTATGGGTAATGATGGACAGAAGAGGTGGGAAGAGAAACGGCTGAGGTGGGAACGGGAGGAAGAAAAGCGTCTGCGCAGGAAAGAGGAAGAGAGGGGAGTACATGCAGAAAAGGAGCAGCATCATGAGGAAAAAGAAATAGTGAATAGTATCGGCATGAAGTTCACACATATCCTAGCCGGTGAGTTTATGATGGGTTCGGACGAGTCTGAATTAGAACAGCCAGTGCATAAAGTGAAAATAGAAAAGCCGTTCTATCTCGGCACTTATCCTGTTACACAACGTGAATGGATGGCTATAATGGGGGACAATCCTTCATATTTCAAGGGTGACGATAGACCTATTGAACAAGTCTCATGGAACGATGCCCGGGATTTTGTCAAAAAGCTCAATGAGAAAGAAGGCACGGACAAATACCGGCTGCCATCCGAGGCCGAATGGGAATATGCGGCTCGGGCCGGTACCACCACGCTATATTCATTCGGTAATGATGAGTCAGACCTGGGCCATTATGCATGGTACGATAGTAACTCGGGCAGTAAGACCCATTCAGTAGGGCAGAAGCAGCCCAATCCCTGGGGTTTGTATGACATGCACGGGAATGTTTGGGAATGGGTGCGGGATAGGTGGCATAGTGACTATGACGGTGCCCCAACTGATGGTAGTGCCTGGGAGGGGGGAAGTAGCTCATTCCTTGTCGCTCGGGGCGGCGGCTGGGGCAGCTATGCCAAGTACTGTCGGTCAGTGAATCGCGGCGGTGACCTCCCGGCCTTCAGCAACGTCAGCTTCGGTTTTCGCCTTCTTCAGGAATTGTAACTACTTTCCCCTTTACCACTTATAAAATTGAAGATGACGCTAGAAAACCCAAAGGCTGTGCGAGGCGTCAGCCGCACAGCCAAGGGATTGAAAAGGTACTTGCTAAAAGGACGAGTGCATAAAAATTAGTATTGTTTTTAGGCTAAACAAACCTAACCAACAGGAGGTTAAAAGTGGGCTTTTTGTACATTGGGACATAGAAGCCTCGGGGGGGATTTGAACCCCCGACCTCGTCCTCTTTGGAGTAATGCGGTTTCCCGCAAGACATTACCAAGGACGCGCTATACCCCTAAGCCACCGAGGCATTTGGTGCACTTATATATAACTGGCGGGCCCGGAGGGATTTGAACCCCCGACATCCGGGTTAGAAGCCCGGCGCTATATCCTGGCTAA
>JAIORV010000145.1 GCA_021107945.1 Vulcanimicrobiota bacterium
AATTTTACAACTTTTTTCCTTTACATTTTTTTACTCTACCCAGAAACTGTTTTTAAAGTCGTTCGCGCCCATAATTTCTATTGTATTAGGTTGGCGGCATAAAAATCAATCCGCACCAGTCACCCATCGGGATCAAGGCATGGTGCCCGGAACAAGCAGGGCACGGCCCCTGGCTCTGATGCAAGAGCCCCAGAAAACTATAAGTTCCATGCGGCGTCCAACTGGATAGAACAAATCTGATGGTTTTTAGCCAACCCCTTACAGGCTCACCGCATAGGCGAATCATATTGAAAACAGCCTCTTCTATTTGAAGGGTACAGCAGCCTCCAATCAAATCTTATGGATTATTACCAACCCCCATGCTGGTTCACTGCTGTACCCAAAATCATGATCCAAACAGTTTTTCTCCGTTGTAGGGTACCCGGTCCCGCATAATATAATATGATGCCCGGGCCAGTTTGGCGGCCAGGGCTTTAGTGGCAACCGCCCCATTTTTCTGCGCCTTTTTGCGCTGGTAAAATTTGTGTGCAGCCGGGCAGAATCTCATGGAGTGGTGAGCAGCCTCCACGTAGGCCCATGAAAGATACCTGTTGCCGCTTTTTCGGTTGCCTTCACCTTTCTTTTTCTTGTTGGACAGGTTTTCACTTTTTACACAGCGGCAATAAGAAACATACTTGCCAACTTTTCTAAAACGCATGATATCGCCGACCTCCAGCATAATTGTTTGCGATAGAATTAACCCAATGCCTGGTATCGTACGAAGAAGTTCGAACTCTGGCTTGCATTCCACCTGAGGAAGCACCTGTTTTTCCATTATCTTGATTCTGGATTTATAGAACTCAATCGCAGCCCTACTGCTGTCCGCCGCCAGAATTAGATGCGGCGAGTCGAAAAGCTGGTGGATATCTTCAGTCTTCAGTCTTTTGATTTGACGGGCTGACATTTTTATCCCAAGATTGCGAGTTATGAGACTTTGAAAACTGAGAATGTGTGACGTCCGGTGATTTACGTAACGCAATCTTCTTCTCAATAGATCCCGTACCGGTCGTCCTTCTTTGGGATAGATGTAACCTTCTGGAAGGATTTTTAAAGCCAGCATTTGAGCCAGCCAGAAAGCATCCGTTTTATCGTCTTTGTACTTTAAACCGTCATATTGCTTCATCGCAGCAGGGTTGGCAAGGCGAACTGGATACCCCTCAGCCATAAGCCCATCAACGAGCCAGTACCAGTTGTAGGTAGATTCTACCGCAATGTCTGCGATGTCTTTTTTAAAGGGTTCCAGGGCCATTTTTATCTTCTCTATGCAGTTGGGTAAACGTTTGCCAAATATTCGTTTATTCTTGCCATCCAAAATACCAAGGTAAATATTACTTGAGTGAAGATCGATTCCTGCGTACAATTGCATGTGGCACCTCCTGTTTGTTAGTGGTTATTAAGAATCGGCTAATTCTTGCTTTAACCACTTTACTACAGTGAGGTGCCTTCTCTCAAATACTTAAATTTCTCTCGGGTTTTCTACCATGAAACGACCATATACCCTTAATATGATTATCAAAGCTACGTTTGACCTTTCTATGCAGAAGTGCTAAATTTTGCACATGTCACGACCTTTAAGAATCCAATACCCGGATGCATGGTACCATGTGATGAATCGGGCTCGCCGGGGTCAGGATTTGTTTTTGGATAAAGCGGATCGTGACACCTTTTTAAGCCTTTTGAAAGAAACCGCAGCCATGTTCAACCTGAAGGTGTCCGCCTACTGCCTGATGCAGACCCACTACCACCTGCTGGTCCAGACGCCGGACGCGAACCTTGCCCGGTGCATGCAGCACTTAAACGGTGTCTATACCCAGCGTTATAACGTTCGCAACAAATGCGACGGCAC
>JAIORV010000194.1 GCA_021107945.1 Vulcanimicrobiota bacterium
GCCTCCCCGGTGGTTGAATGAATCCTTTTGTTGTAATCCATTTCTATCCAGGCCTGCAGCGCTGAGTTTAGTTCTGCAAGTGTTGAGAACCCTGCTTTTTGGGCTTCTTCCTGAAAATCTCTCTTAATGGTTTTCATGATTGATTCAATTTTACCCTTACAAAATGCCTGATAAGGCTTGTGATGTATCTTTTTACTGTTCAGGTCACCAAGAACAGCGGCAAACTGCCGGGCAATATAAACGCTGCCGTTGTCCAAGTAAATTTTTTCCGGTATTCCCCAGCGAAGCACCATGTCTTTAAAAGAATCTTCCATACGGGGAAGTTTTTCATCGAAATAGTACTTTGCTGAGAGAATCTTCCGGGAATAATCATCTACCCAGCCAAAAAGATAGGTCTTTCTGGTCTTGCCATCAGATCCTTTCAGCCATATGCCATCCCTGGCATCTCCCTGTACAAGCTGCAGGGAGTGAGCAGCCTGGAACTGATGATAACTCTTTCTCCCATTCTCTCTGAGCATCCTGTATCGTTGTTCCTGAGAGAGATTATTCTCTTTGAGAAAACGGTAGATCGTACGATCTGAAATCTTTTGAATCAGGGGTGCCAACTCTTCATCCTGGGAGATGAGTCGTCTTAACCGCGGGACTGTCCTTGTGGGAAGTTCTTCCAGAAGATCGAAGATCTTTTTCCGAATCTTCTCCTCTGTGATACGGATAGCCCTTTCTCTTCTTCTGCAAAACAGGAGCCCCGCTGGACCATTCTCCCGGTACTTTTTCAGGTAGTTCCGTATGGTTCTCTCACTAACCTGGTGAAACCGGCAATAATCCTGACGGATCTCTTTCTTGGTGAGTTCATCTATCCCCTCATCGGTCAGAGTTTCTATCAAAGACAGACGTCTCTGATAGTTTTCAAAGGCAATTTCCGGTATTTCCTGCAAATCTGCTGTTACTAACAAGCTAATTCCTCCTCTATTTTGAAAGTAATTAACTTGTATCAGGATATAACCGAAGATCAGAGACATAAGTCGTTGGTTTATTCCGGTGGACAGAATTCCAGTTGAGTCCTATGAAGTACGTTGGGCTGTACTGAGTACCCATACCCCCATACAAATGTATCTGCAGCACATTGTAACGGGTAACAAGAGAGTAAAAGCAGGAAATAAAATCCTCCTCTGGACTAAAGTGGGTAGTAAATATTTTGGAAGAAAAACGGGAAAGACGCTCCGTGATAGCAAGGGAAGCTCTTTTAATAGCTTTTTCCACGTGTTCCAGATATTTTCTGGCAGTTCGCAAATCAATACACCCAAGAATGGAACATACTTTTTCTAATTCTCCAGGATCTTCCTGCAGGGCTTCCAGTGTTTTATCCGATCTGATAACTCTATAGGGAAGTAAGAAATCGGGCAGAAGTCTCCTGGTATATTTCTTTCCAAGTTTCTTTGCTCGTTTACAGATCATGGTAATAATCTTTATCCATTCATTTTCACCAGTCTCAGGATCTCTGGAACATCGTTTGGGGTAGGAATGAATCTGTAGAGGATGTAGCTTGCCGCAAAGAGGACAGGGTTTTATTTGAAATTCTTTTCTATTTTGGTTAATGAAATCTTGCAGTGAATAGATAAATTCTGTACCATCTTGTTAGTTTTTTAAGTTTGAAGAAGATACTCAATTCTAGTGATGTAGAGAGTATCTTCTTCTTTTTCTGTCAACGACAGGAACTTCCAAAGTCAACAGATGGTATCTTATCCAATCAAGTTTGTAAATATTTAGGAAACTTTAGCTGGCGGGGAACA
>JAIORV010000053.1 GCA_021107945.1 Vulcanimicrobiota bacterium
TATTCATCCGCGCCGATGTCCCAAGAGCCTGTTGGACGGGTGTCGGAGTCTATATCGGTGGTAAAACTTAAATTAGCGTCGGAGGATAAATCTGTTCCTTGGTCTTTGGCTGAGGCGTCGTTAGAAGAAAGATGAAAGTTGGGAATGGATGTGGAGACAAAAGTGATAGTTTGAGAATATTTATTATTTGCAGGAGCACTTCCTGTTGTATTCATTACGTCTGCCAAACTTCCCGCATTATAATCGCTATCTCCAGCAAAAGTCCCTCTCCAAGAAAAAGAATTTGCAACAACAATATTATTTATGGCAATAACATCATCATATCCTGAATAAATCCCCCGAGTGCAATTATAAACAGTATTATTATAAACAAAACCATTATCATTTGAACCTCCCACACTAATTCCAACTGTACTTGCCCCGTCAAAATCATAAATTATGTTATTCCAAACTTTAATAGATGTCCCAGAGCCTGTTGACAGATAAACCCCAAGTCCAAAATCACCCGTGTTAGTTTCTTTTACTATATTGTTTGATATTTCAATATTACTTGCTCCAGCCGTGCCTGTATAAATACCATATTGATAATTAGACGAACCTGACACAAGCACTTGTAGACCATCAATTTTTATATTACTTACTTCAAAACTAAGAACTTCTGCATTAGCTACCTCCAATCTATATTTTTCTTCGCTCCACACCCCGCTATGTCTATTTTCCTGTGTGGTTGTGATTGTAATAGTGTTATCTGTGCTGTTGCCTGTCCAATCAGCAATGGTTACTGCTGTTATATCAGCAACAGTTCCTTCACAATAAACAGTCATTGGTGCTTCAAGAGCAATGCCGTCTTCAGCAGCTTCCCAATCAAACAATGATTTATAAGCGGCGTTAACTCCTGATGTCGCGTTGGTTGTTCCGTCGCCCCCTGCTGAAGCGGTATTTACATAACAAGTTTTAGCGTAACAGCTAGTTGAGAATAATAAAGCGAAAATAGCCAAACATAAAATAAAGATTATTGGGGGAGTATGGATTGTAAGTTTTAGATATTTCATAAAACAGTATTAAATATTTAGTATTGTATATTAAGGGAATTATTTATTGATTTTTTTAAGCCATTAATTAATTTCTGAACTGTTATTGTCTGATTGGCAATTTGTTTAAAATCTTGGTTATTTATATATTTGATATCTTTTGCGATTAATAATTGATTTTGCAATTCAGTTAATGAACCCAAAGATATATGATAAAAATGAATTACCCCGCAGCAAGCTGACGAGGAATATCTACGATTAAATCTGTAAATGATTTTATTTTATCTTTTATAAATGCTCAATACTTGATACCAAATACTTGATACTATTCTTAGTTTTCCCAATTACTCATCATTATACCAAGATCTCTAGTGTTCACAATCCCATCTTCGTTTAGATCAACAACTGAAAAAGGAGAGACTATTGATTTGAGCCAGTCTATTATTAGTTGGGCAAAATCTGATATTCCGTAAGTTATTGAAGAAGCTATTGAAAATGAAATATTAAAATCATCTGTGTTTTGGTTTGGAGGAGTTGCTGTGTCTTGACAACGAACATAATATGTATAGGTGTTTTCGTCTGATAATTCTATGATTGTTTGGGAATGATTTGTAGAATTGGTTGTGGAGAATGTGTTTGACATTGAAGCGTAAGTTGTGTTGGGAGTTGTGGAATATTTGCAATTTGATGTTTCATTAGTGGTTAGAGAAATAGTTGTTTGGGTTGTGCCTGAAGA
>JAIORV010000190.1 GCA_021107945.1 Vulcanimicrobiota bacterium
TATGGTGGCCTTAAATACTGGTGGGTCTGCGGGCGATCTTTTAGTTTTCACCCGCCTTTTCAAGTTATCGCCAACGGGTCTCGCGACCGACACCGGAGATGTATTTACTTGCTACGAACTCCCATCAATCATTGGCCATCCATAGAGCTTGTTTCGATTTCTAGCTACCTGACACTTTACGAAAAGTAGGGCACGAGTCGAATAACAAGAGGCTGGGCATTAGCCAAAGACCTATCCACCATATCCAATCCGATGCGGAAAATGCTCAAGTCTTTGCGGTCGGGTCGGTCGACTAAGCGGCGTTGGCCTCGCTTGATGACCTGTGAGCCGAACGCGACCAGCCAATAGTAGAGAAAGGCCACGACCAAGGTCAAACGAGATAATCGGAAAAAATGTCGCAGATGACTGCTTTCGAGGTCAAAGCCATGTTTCTTGAAGTCGCCAAACATTTCCTCAATCCACATCCGTCTCTTGTAGGCACGGCGAGTTGTTCGCGCTGTGGTCAAGTTGGTAGCCAAGAGCCACGGTTCCTTCTCGCCCGCTTTCCAGTAAGCCAGCAGATTGGTCGAATAGGCGTGCTTTTGTGTCAGCAAGGCCGCTATCGTCCAGCGAGGGCGATCTCCTTTCTTGACCAGGGCGCCGAAGCGCAGCCAGGTGAGCCCTTCCTGCAATTTGACCCGCGTGTTCGACTTCTGGCGCATCACATAGTGCCATTTCCATCGATCCAGCTGTCTCAAGACCTCTACAGCGCCAAACTCACTGTCTCCAACGATCAGAACCTGTGCTTCACTGGGCATCAGCCCACGAATGTAGGTCAAAAGTGCCCGTTGCTTGTAGGCCGAACTATGTCCTTTCGGGCTTCGCACCCACGTCCATGCCAAGGGAATGGCTCGTCTCCGATAGGCAATGGCGACCATCAGCAATTGATGCCCGAATCCTATCTTGGTCCCATCGGCCAGCAGTCGAACCTCCAGGCCGTGGTCAACCACTCGCCTGAGCAAATCGCGAGCAACCGGCTCATACCACTCTCGTACTCGGACTGCACCATTGTCCAAGAATCGCGACAAACGGCGTGTCTTGCTGGGGGTTGTAGCCAGACCTACCATCTTCCCAGCGATGTGACTCAAATGCACGCTGCGACTCATCAGGATTCCGGCCGCTATCCAGGCGAAATTGCGCAGGCGTGTGATTCGCTCTTTGGGTCTCAGTTGCTGAATTCGTTCAAGCCAGGTATGATAGATTTGGTTGGCCAACTTGCTCTCCCTCCTTGTAGGTTGTTCTCTCAAAACTAACCTTACTCGGATGGACGCGGTTGGTCAACCGCCTTTTATGAAAGTGTCAGGTAGCTAGAAGGAGGAAAAGAAACCCGGACATTTTCCGACATTCGGGAAGAGAAAGGGGGACATTTTCCGACATTCGGGAGGAGAAACCGTCTCATTTGCCGACATTCGGAACAGGGAAACCGTCTCATTTTCCGACCCAGACCAGTATAGCACTTTCAGAAGATATAGCACCCGCCGGGGGCAACAGCAGCATAGCACCTGATGATGCCAAAACCACTCATGAGCTTGATCTCGATTCTGACGATAAAACTGTTGCTGCTTTTCCACAATCTTTTTCTCCTGGTTCAAATGCTAGAGACGCCACAAGTGTCCTGCTCGAACGATTGGGCATTCAAGAACCCAGTTTTAGTACCATTTTAGAAATTGAACCGAGCAGCACCGTCGTCATGGCCTGGAGC
>JAIORV010000197.1 GCA_021107945.1 Vulcanimicrobiota bacterium
CTGTAACTTTTAGTTTTTAGGGCTCTGATTCGACATTTTCAGCATGTCAGAGAGTCCGTCAGGCTTGAATCCCATCTTCTCACACAGAGCCTGCGTCTTTCTGGTGATCTTAGCCGGGTACCAGGCGTCCCCGATTTTGTTGGCCTTCACCTTTCTCAGTGTCTGCAACAGATCATCCAAAGAGATGTTTTTTTCTTCCCCTGCCGTTGCAATCGCCTCCAGGGCGTCGAAGCCCATCATGGAACAGAGGTGGTTCAGAAACAACCATGCCTCGAAGGAGTAGGTGTCCCGCATGTAGGAGGCATCATACCCGAGAGTGCAGTCGTAGGTCTTGAAGTACTGCTCGATCGCCTGCCTCTGCTTGTATATGGAATATACTTGCTGTGCATTCAAATCGGTTCTATTGGTCTTGACCGAAATGGTTCCCATCTCGAGGCTGTCGGCGACAACCTCGCTGACTTCCTGCGGTACCAAGGTTGCCAGTTGCTCGTCGGAGAGCCTTCCTTTGCTCCTGGACCTTCTCTTTTGCTCCTTTTCCCTCCTGAGCCCTATGGTGGTGTTCTTTTTCTGGAGCCGTGCCACCAGGTCGTTTGTTTCCGCATACAGCAGGCTGGTGTCCAGGTAGAGATGAATATGATAGCCTTCCCTGGTGAATGTCATACAGAAGATGGAGCGCCCATGGTAGAGGAAAGCGAAGCTGTAACCGGCCTGGGATGCAGGTACCTTCCCTTTGACCTCTAGGTTCCCCCTGCGCAGTGGTATGATGTATTTCATTCCACTGTCTTCAATAAGCTCGAAGTTCCCCTCGCTACCGAACCCCTTGTCAGCCACCAGAGTCACATCCTTTCCGGCGGCACCCGACTCGGAGACGATGTCGCCGAAGGCGGTCACGTCAGGTACGCTGCCGAGGTACTGCTTGTAGTATTCAGGGTGCCCCGACTCCTGCCCGAGGGAAAACAGGTAGATGAGATTCACCTGCGGCAGATAACGGCACTTGGAGTCATATCCGGTTTCCGCATTATCCATGGAGCGGGAGGCAGACAGGATCCTATGCCCGTCAAAGAGGATGAACCGGTCCTTTTCGGCGGCAAAAGAACCCATGAACTTCCGTATCGCTCCCCGGTCTCTTCCAACCCGCTTCAGCAACGGTGTGATGCTGCCAGGGGATAAAGCCAAGCCGGGATAGGCCTTTGACAGGAAACCGGTCTCGTAGTGGAGGGATATCCTCTTGAAGGCCTTGCCATAGACCACCCGCAAAATGGCTATAACGTAGATCTCTCTCCATACAGTAGGGAAGAATTCCTGGAGCTTCTGCCTGATCTCCGTGGTGTGTGAATGGAAATAGAGGGACGCTCCGAGCTCGACTACTTCGATCTCAGTGATAGCCGAATGGTGAACTTTTCTGGGGATAAAACCATCCTCAGTGATGCTTCCCAGGATCTTGCCGGAGACCTTCCTCGATTTTCTGGTTACCGGATCATAGGAGGAAAACCTCTCGTACAGGTACCATTTGTTGCTTATGTATTTGATCTCGGTGTTCTTCGGCTTATCGAAATTCGTCACGAAATCGGGTCGCTTGTGCTTTTGATCCATACATACCTCACCAACCTAGTTTAGGTTGGTTATAGTATACCTTGGATATTCGGGTATGTCCAGCTAAATCATTATAGATATGCCAATTATTAGATTGAAAATACAGGGCGCCGAAGAATTTAGCACCCTAAATTCTAAAAGTTACAG
>JAIORV010000021.1 GCA_021107945.1 Vulcanimicrobiota bacterium
AAAAGGCCGGCATACAGTACCCTATAAGTACCATAGCCGGCCCTAATTAATTCATTGAAAGAAAAATCAATCTTCCAGAGGAAAGTTCTCCACAAGATAGTATCCGAAAATTTCTGCCATCAGACCATATTCTTCCAACAGCGGTTTGTCAGCAAACATCGTGTACTGATCCCCTCCTGCTGCCAGAAAGTCATTCGTTGCCAATCGGTAGGTCGCCAATGGATCCACAAGTTTTCCACCCACTTTTACCTTGAATAGACGTTCTCCCGGATCATTGAACCGGTTCCAGATTGCCTCAACTCCTCCCATCTGTGAATATGCTCCGCTCGGGTTCGGTAAATCCTTTATACCGTTCTCTATTGCCGCCAGCAGCTCTGCTCCGGTAACCTCTATTACCACAATCGTATTGTTAAACGGCAGTACCGTGATCACCTCACCAATAGTCACATTACCCGCATCAATCGATGCCCGTATCCCGCCGCCGTTTGTAAGCGCTGCATCCGCTCCCGTTGTCTCCATCATCGCGGTGGTCAGGATCTTCGTCAGATTCGTCGGACGGGTCCTCACATGTGCTCGCTCTCCATCCAGTGCATAGGGCAGCGTCGCTATCTCCTGCATCGTAAAAGATTCCACTTCCGCATTCACTTCTTCAATATATGCTGCTACCGCTGCATTCGGCTCAATCTCTGCCGCTTCCGCTTTGGTGTACAGAAATGGCGTAATACCGGTGATCTCTCCTCCAGCTACTTCTACATTAATAATTCCAACATTCTTGCCATACTGGCCAGCCTGCGCTATCACAGTTCCATTAACTACCATTCCTTCCGGTAATTCAGTATGACTGTGTCCGTCTATTATTAAATCAATCCCATCAATGTTTTCCGCTAGCAATGTACTGGTAATCGCACTCTCTTCATCCATTCCTATATGCGCCAGAACTATAACCATATCCGCTTCCTTGCGCAGCAGATCTACTCCCGCCTGTATCAGCACAGCAGTCTCAGCCAACGATACCTTTCCATATTCGTCCGCTTCCGTAAGTGCCCATGCCGGTGGTTGATCAAAGTATATTCCTTCAACATTCTTAGGATGGGTCTTGTAGGCTGTCTCTGGTGTGGTCAGTCCCACAACTGCTACCTTAACACCATTATACTCAAATATCTTGTACGGTTGAAACAACAACTCTCCTGCCTTCGTCACATTTGCACTCAAAAATGGAAAGTCTGTCATCCCATCCAGTGTCAGCAGTTGGTCAACTCCATAGTTGAAATCATGGTTCCCCGGTGCCAGTGCATCATAGGTCCCGTCCATCAGCTTCGCAATGCTTTCCCCTTCAGACAGCGTTGCCGCATTCGTCCCGTGAAAGGTGTCTCCCGCATCCAGAATCAGGGTCGTTTCACTAACAGAGTTTACATACTCTATTACCGTCGCTATCTTCGCAAATCCCATCCCGTCATACTTGCCTTCTTCCAGTCGCCCATGTGTGTCATTGGTGTGTACAATCGTCAGCGTGAAGCTCTCTACATCACCAGCAGCTTTCACCTCATAGTAGGGATCTTCTATCGCCGCTTCTACCGGCTCAGCCTCTACAACTGGTGTAGGTTCTACTACAACCTCAGC
>JAIORV010000094.1 GCA_021107945.1 Vulcanimicrobiota bacterium
GAAGGTTGCTTATTTCATGCCAAGATTCCTACTTTGACAAAAAACATGTGCACCCGATTCATTTTGGCAATAACCACATTTTATTTCACATGAGAATTTCTTTGATTTTTCCAAGTTAATCTCTCCTTCAACTGAAGAATTCTATTAATTGATACATTTTCTTACAATAAGGTATAAACAGATTTAAAAGAACGTAGCATTGTTCCCTACTTATTATCTTACCGGTGGGGTGTCCTGATTCGTTCCTAAAGTTTCGGATCAGTTCGATTATTCCAAAGAGATTTGTTTCCAATCCTTCTTTTGTTTCTCTTTCCAATGGAAGATTTTTTTCATTTTGCCTTAGTATATTCTTAAACTTATTAATTTTCTTTAGTATTTTTTCTTCCTCAAAAACGTTCTTAAACATATCTTTATATTTCACATTATTTTTCACCGATTCAAGTAACTTTGAGAAAACGTGTTCTGCCGATACGCCCATCATTACTGTTGCCGATAGCCAACATCCGGCAAGGAAGGAACGCATACCTTCCATCAAGTAAATCAAAGTTACATCATCAATATTTGGAATCTGCTCTTTTATTATCTTCTCATAGCTTAGCACATTATGGAAAAAATATAATCTATCATCATTAAAAATTCTCTCTGAGAAAGATGAAACCTTTATATATGGAGGATTCTCATCCCAACTGTAGTTAACATTTATGATGCCCTGACGGATAAGATCCCAGAAAACCTCCAGGAATACCGAACTATCAGTCTGCGAGAGTCCGATTTCATCTTTATCATTCCAGGTAATTTCTTCGCCATCTCTTCTTTTCATTACTATGGCAATGCATTTCCTGAGAGATCTAGAACTCAGCCAAAACTCAAGTCCAAATAAATTCTCTTCCCTTCCAGCCAGAATATCAACTGCGGCTCTCCTCATCTCCTCATAAGAATGATCCATAAATAGCACCGACTTTCAATTAATAAATTTGAGAGTCTATTATCCGAATCTTCCCCTGTCATCAAGTTGTGAAGAAGGGATTTGAATAGTCCTTCAAGATTTTTTTTTGGTTCTCTTCGACTTCGATTATATTGTTGTCACTCTTTGTACCGCCTCTGCCAATCCCATCTGCAATAACTGAGCCTCCTCCATTCCCAGCACCGCCACAATTGGAGAAGTGCCTCCGCAATCCTCCGTTCTCAATATAATCCTCCCGTCATTTATAACACATATCCCAATCTCACAGGGATTCTGTGATCGTCCCTTTCTTCTTGCGTTTATGCAAATAATCACTTCCTCATTCTTTAGCTTCCTCATCATTTCTCCCCCTTTATCTTTTTTTTAACATCCTCGCTCATCTTTTTAAAACAGACCTTAAAAGATGAATATCCTGCGGGGCATACTATAATCGCTCTTTAATCGATTTGATTTTATCCATGAGGGCAATATTGTGATACCATGTAATTTGTGCAAGCACCTCTTGCACAAATTGAATGTCAGGATAATTTTGAGCGAACTTCCTCATACACTTGAGATTTCGGGGAGAAAAGCCCTTCATTTCCGGGAAACTTGCTTCTAACAGATATTTTATGTCAACTGTAAAATAGAATTTTATCAGATCTCCTTGCAGGTA
>JAIORV010000180.1 GCA_021107945.1 Vulcanimicrobiota bacterium
AATTATAGTTTAGCAGTTTCACCCTCCCAATATGATAAAAGAAAAAAAAATTATTAATTTAGCATGGTTTTCCGATTATATGTGGAACCATTATAACACAAATTCAATACAAAGGATATGTGTTAAATGGCTCCACAAATTTTACAACAAATTGAAATTCTTCTTAACCTCTTTATCCCCTGCTTCAAGCAAAAGCGAACTTTCAGATACCTGGAGGAATTCTTCAAGGGGATAATTATGACGGGACGCAAGACTGTCACGCGGATATTCCTGACAACGGACCGGCGACGCCACTTCACAAACTATTATCGCTTTTTGAAAACCTACAAATGGAAAATTTTGGATCTTGCCATAAAGTTATTGATGCTGATTCAAAACAGCTTTGAGCCGCTTGTTGACAAGGATGGAGTTTATGCAAGCAATATTTTTATCGCCCTGGATTCCACCTTCGCAAAAAAGAGCGGCAAAAAGTTCGACGGCGCCGACATATTCCACGACCATTCCTCCGGGAAAAACAAGGCAAAATATGTCTGGGGACACTGCATTTTTGTCCTGGGAGTTCTTTATCGAATCCCGACTCTTGGTCCGTTGTGCCTGCCGTTCCTGGCTTCCATATATTTCAGGGATGCGACCATAAAAAGACAAAAACTGGATGAGAAATTCGTGAAGATGCTTGAAAAAGCGGTCAATATGGTCATTTCTGTGAAAGATTGCTGCAAGAAGCCAATAACGGTTGTCGCCGATGCGTTCTTTTCAAAAAAGCCCTTCTTCAAACCTCTTTTCGAAAAAGGTATTTTCGTTCTGAGTCGTATGCGCCACGATGCCGTCGCCTACAGACCGGCTCTTCCCAAAAAAGAGAAGACTAGGGGCAGGAAGAGAAAATATGGAGAAAAAGTCAAGTTGAAGAAACTTCTTGATACTGAGCCTCTTTGCGCCATGAACATCAAGAGCGGAAAAAAGACAAAGGAAATCAAGTATGTAATGAAAGATTTTCTACTCAGGGGGTATCCGGGCTTTGTCCGTTTTCTGGTGATCAAGGACAAAATCCCGGTGATTCTTATGACCACGAACCTGACACTTTGCGCAAAAGATATGCTGGAAGTGTATCGTTGCCGATTTCAAATTGAATTCTCCTTTCGAGATCTCAAGCAACATCTGGGATTCGAGGATTACCAGGTGAGAAGAAAAACTGCGATATGCAAGTTTCTCAACATTACACTTCTGGTTTACAGCATCTTGAAAATAGTTTTCGCAACAAACCAATCGGTGAGAAAAACTGTCGAGAATTCTTTGGATCAACCTTGGAGATGCAGCCTGCCAATCTTCTCTCTTGAACACCTCCTTTCAATAGTCAGGGAGGAATTTTTTATCCAACGATTTTTTGACACTTCAGGATTTCGCCCTAAAGAGGAAAAAATACCCGACTTCCTGAATAATATGGAGTTTATTATACCTTTAAAGCGATAAACTATAG
>JAIORV010000037.1 GCA_021107945.1 Vulcanimicrobiota bacterium
ACCATGCAAAACAGATAAAATATTTTCATGACATTTTATTGTCATGGGAGTATAGAACCTTCAGTTTCTTCCAGAACAGTGAAGCGGCGCTGGGCCTCATTGTACAAATGTCAGATTTTATCTTAGCTTTTATATTTTAATTGACATTTCAGCTTTTATTGTCGGGCGGCATCATAACCACTGTCCAACTCTACAATGTCGCTATCATTATGTTCTCATCAGTATAAATCACCATCTATTGCAGAATAGATATTTTTTACACCGGCTTCTTGCATCTCATGCAACAAGCCCAGACGTTTATAATTTTCCGGTGGACTATAATTTTGTTCATGAACCATGACAATTGTTTTAACTCCTGAATCCTCTTGAACCCTCTTCATATCTTTTGGAAACATGTGTAATGAACCAATGACTTTTTGCTTCTCCTGTAATGTTTTTCCACCCCAGGGAGCATATTTTAAATTTTTCCAGGTACACCCTTCCATTACCAGAACATCAGCATTTTTAGCCGCTTCTACAAGTCCCTTAGTATAATGACCATCTCCCCCAAAAGCGATAACCCTTCCATCAGGTTTTGTGGTAAAGCGATAAGCATAAGTATATCTCAAAGCACCGTGAGCATGTAAAGTTCTAAAGGCTTCAACTTTCACATTATTATCTTCAAAGATAGGTCCTGGAAATTCAATATGTGGATCAATTTCTCCTACTGCAGCGGAACTGCCTGCAGGATTTGCATGTGTAGGCCCTTGAACCCCTGCTTGCCTATCTACCTGCCAGCCATGTACGATACAATTAACTAAATCTTCAGTTCCCGGGGGACCAAAAATAACTTTATTTGTTGTCGCTCCATATTTGTAATTACTTAATATAAAAGAAGGAAGACCTACAGTATGGTCTTCATGCAAATGGGTGAGAAATAAATATTTGAGATTATTTAAAGCGAAAACTTTTGTTAAATCCACTCCCTTTTGAGTTATTGCCGAACGGTTCAACGCTCTGAACCATCCCTCTCCACAGTCTATAAAATATGGATAATCATTAACAATAAGTGCCATTGCGGGACCATAGCGGTAAGGGTTTGCAGACGGAACTCCTGTCCCCATCGTAAGAAGTTTTGAAGATTTATCTTTAGGAGACCGATCTAAAGGGCCCCTATTATAAAAAATTGGCCAGGTCTCAGGCAACACGAGATAATTGACTTTTTCGGGACGAACGAAAGGATCATTCATATTATTTCTTTTGGTAGTTTCTGCTCCTTTTGCCTGATTGTCTGCGTAGACGTCTGCAATAGAGATTTGTCCGAGCATGAGAAGGCAAAAAACCAGAATTGCAGTTAACAGAAAATATTTGTCAGAGTTTAAACGCATAATTCATACCCTCCTTGAAATGATTTTTATAACTATACTCCCATGACAATAAAATGTCATGAAAATATTTTATCTGTTTTGCATGG
>JAIORV010000119.1 GCA_021107945.1 Vulcanimicrobiota bacterium
TTATCCTTAGAGCAGGGGCTGGAGTTGATGCGGGAGTCGGGCGAGCCTATGGAGTGCGGGATTTTTGATTTTTACAAGGTGTTCTCAAGGGCTTTTGGTGAGGAAGAGGATGGGGCAGGGGGAAGTTAGAGTGGGAGGTGGGGGATGTCGTCAACAACCCCGGATTTCGTTGCCGCTCAAATCGGGAGAATCTGGGTGATGCTCGGACATAACTTAAAAAAATGGCAGAGATTTTATTTTGTGCAGACTTTTAGATAAGCAGTTTCTTCGGGTGCATCACAGAAAACGAGGTTTATTCCATCTTTCTTAAAAGATATGAAACTGTTAATAATCCCGTAAATGTGAATATAGATTCGAACCCCGGAATCGGAAAACTAGTTGAATCTAACTCCCGTGCTTTATCATAACATTCCATCGCTTCTTTATGTCTTCCTAATTTTTCAAGAGCAACTCCTTTGTAGTACCATGCATCAGCGTGCTCTGTTCCTGTCTCGTATCTTACATCAGTTTCCTCTAAAATTATCCACAGTACCTTATCATAACATTCTATCGCTTCTTCATACCGTCCTAATTTCTCAAGAGTAACTCCTTTGTCAATCCATGCACCAAGATACCCTGGGTTTATCTCAAGTGTCTTATTATAACATTCTATCGCTTCATCATATCTTCCTAATTCCTTGAGAGTATATCCTTTGTTATACCATGCATCCACACACTCTGGATTTATCTCCAGCGCTTTATCATAACATTCTATCTCTTCTTCATATCTCCCTAAATCATAAAGTGCAAATCCTTTACCAACCCATGCATCAACATACTCTGGATTTATCTCCAGTGCCTTATCATAACATTGTATAGCTTCTTCAGGCTTTCCTAAAATATAATTCATATTTCCTTTGTTGTTCCATGCCTCAACACCCTCTGAATCTATATCCGATGAAATTGTATTTTGTGCGTTGACTCCTGATGCAAAAAGCAAAAACATGAGGCAAAGGATAAAAATCAATATTATCTTCAAATTAATCAACCTCACTAAAACATATGTAGTCCATTTAATGATTTACGTATTTTTTTAGCTCGCTAAGTCACTATACCCCAGAATTAATTACCGGGGCCTGTAAATAATACTCTGCCTTCCGATTTTCTATTTCGTCCGTTAATGTCCCGATCACAATTCATAACCACCCCCTCCAAAGTGCAATAAACGCAATCTCATAAAAATATTTCTAAAAATAAAGAGGGTGCGTACATGCTGCTGACCCAACTGCCCGCCCTGTATCTTATCCTTAGAGCAGGGGCTGGAGTTAATGCGGGAGTCGGGCGAGCCTATGGAGTTCTGCTCACTCGGCCGCCCCTCTCGTTCAACCCCACA
>JAIORV010000170.1 GCA_021107945.1 Vulcanimicrobiota bacterium
GGAGTGATACATTAAACTCTTAAAAAAAATTGTCTCAAACTATTGACATGCTCCGGAATTCGCAAGAAAATACGGCAGTCATAAAGATATTGAAAAAAGACGAACACAAAGCTCGTTGTAGATTCAAGGACGAATATTTGGTTATGATTAAAAACCAGGATATTGAAGGAGTTATGCCGATAATCGATTCCAGTTTCTCAAAAAAATCTGCAAAGCTGGGGTTTTGGTATGTAATGCCATTTGCAGAGCCTCTAACGAAGCATTTAAAAGATAAGAATGCAGAAGAAATAGTTGATGCGGTATTGAGCATATCTGAAACTCTCCATAAACTTCATAAGGGACAAATTACGCACAGGGATATAAAACCTCCCAACCTCTTCTACCTGAATGGCAAATACTGTATCGGGGACTTTGGTTTAGTTGGTTATCCCGAAAAAGAAGATTTGACTGTAAAAGGAGGAAAACTGGGTCCTAAATGGACTATGGCTCCAGAAATGAGGCGAAATCCGGAATCAGCTGATGGAAAGCCTGCAGATGTTTACTCTCTTGCAAAAACGTTGTGGATTTTATTAACAAACGAAAGAAAGGGTTTCGAAGGAAAATATATACCTGATGATTCTATTAGACTAAAAAAATATCAGAAAACAATTTACGCAATTCCACTTGATAAATTACTTGGCAATTGCACAGAAAATGATCCATCAAAAAGACCTGCAATAAAGGAATTCATTGAACTTCTTAATGAATGGAAAGAACTCAATCGGGATTATGTAAAACGAAATAAATCACAATGGATTGAGGTTCAGAGAAAATTATTTCCCACGGCCCTTCCCAAAAGAGTAATTTGGGAAGATAAAGATCAAATAATCAAGATATTAAAAGAAGTAAGCTCATTTGACCACCTAAACCATATGTTGTTTCCATATAGTGGCGGACTGGATCTGGACGATGTTGGAGCATCTTTTGAGGAGAATTGCATAGAGCTGATTCTTGACGGTACTCCTTATATAGTAAGGCCAAAGAGATTAATATTTGAATCTTTTGGAGATGACCCCGAATGGAATTACTTCAGATTTGAGTCAGAAGGCCTATATCCTGTTTGCTCCTCAAAAACAAATGTAAATGATGAAGTTTTTACCGAAATCGAACCGGGTGTTTACACAGATTATGAATGCAAGGAGTTTGATGATTTTGATGGCAAAAGGTTGCCTTCATCGGCACGCTATATAAAAAGAATTTTGAATGGTGATTTTGTAAATTGATTATGCGGTTAGCTCCGTATAGGTTACCGTGAAAGTTCTAACGCAAGCGGTTACAAGCCTGTCGAACAATTCTGATT
>JAIORV010000127.1 GCA_021107945.1 Vulcanimicrobiota bacterium
GGAGGCTCCCCACGAAAGATTCATTGAGGGTCTTCGAGAGAATCATCGGAGAATTACGGATCTTCAGGCGTTTTACACGCTCTTTCTCATCAGGGAAACAAGGACGGTGACCAAGTATGGGAGAATCAAACTATGCAGAAATGAATATGCTGTCAAAACAGTAGCTCATGGCATGGTAGTTGAGGTTCGCTATGATCCTTTTGACCTGGGGAAGGTGTATCTGTTTGAAAACCAGGTGCTGAAAGAAACGCTGTTTCCGGCAAAACTGAATGCCTCCAGGGCAGAGAGTATTCCTGAAGAAACTGCAAAGCCCTCTCAACAGGTCTCTCGCGAGAGTGTTGCCTATTTTGAGGCTCTTCGCGAGAAACATCTTAAAGAACAGAGTACAGGACCAGTTCCTGCGTACTCAGAATTGATAGGAGTAAAAGAATGAAGAATGTACTGGATTATTATGGACTTACAAACATGCCTTTTGGCAAAGAGATTGCGGTAGAGGATATTTTCAAAACAAGTCAAATAAACAACTCTTCGGCCATGATTGAACTGGGTCTCGCTAATGAAGATATTATTCTCCTTACCGGGTCTGTTGGGTGTGGTAAATCGGTAGCACTGAGAATGTTTACCGATAATCTTGATCAGAACAAATATCTCCCCATTTACCTGAGAGGAAACAATATGAATCAGGTTGAACTGTACAAGTTCATTCTGCAGGAACTCAAAATTGAAGCTCCCCGATCCCGGATTAAAGTGAAAACGCTCTATTTTAGGACAGTCATGGAATCCTCCAAGAAACCGGTAGTCATTATTGATGATGCTCAGGATATGGCTGAGGAAGCCCTTCTGTCCATCAAGGCCATGGTAAACTTTGATCAGGATTCAGCCAGCCGTATCTGCTTTGTATTGGCAGGTCAGCCGGAACTACGGGAAACAATCCGGTTTAGCCATTTTGAATCACTCAGACAGAGAATAAAGCTCAGTGTACATCTTAGCGGGATGGGTTTGGAAGAAACCTGTGGTTATATTGATCATTCTCTAAAAATTGCCGGGAGAAGTTCTTCTATTTTTTCAGATTCCGCAAAAAGTGAAATCTACAATAGATCTGAAGGAATCAGCCGTCAGGTAAACAAAGTCTGTTATCAAGCCATTGTCAACGGTGCTATTAATAAATGTGATATTATTGATTCAAAGGATCTTTCCTTCCCAGACTAATGGTTACTTCTGGAATTACCGCATGTTCACATGCGGTAATTCTTTATGTCGGGCATGGGTAACAGTTATTGGCGGGTGGTGGAAACTTCAGCTGGCGAGTAACA
>JAIORV010000142.1 GCA_021107945.1 Vulcanimicrobiota bacterium
CGGAGCATGTCAATAGTTTGAGACAATTTTTTTTAAGAGTTTAATGTATCACTCCTTTCACAATAAGTGGTTTTCGCGGAATTTATTCTTTCCTGGTTTTTCCGGCGGATTAATCCAGACTGCCTGGGGAGGTTCGGGAGGGGACGGGGGCTTTCTTACAAAGCGTTCGGGATGAGTCAGAAACGCCCCATTAAGAACCTCTTGCCGGTGGGCTGTTATTGTTTCCGCCAGGCCGTAGTGGACGGAACCGGGAGTGAGAAGCCCAATGCCGGAGTGATGGTGCTTCCAGTTATACCAGTTAAAGAAGTTTCCGCAAAAGCCCCTGGAATCCTCGATACAGCCAAACTTTCCGGGAAATCCCGGCATGTATTTCAGTGTTTTAAATTGGCTCTCTGAAAATGGATTATCGTTGGAAACATGAGGACGGCTGTGAGTTCTCACCACGCCCAGATCCATCAGAAGCTGGCTCACTGTTTTGGATTTCATCGACGAACCCCGGTCGGCATGCACCGTGAGTTGTCCAGGCTTAATCCCTTGCTTCTCGCAGGTGTCTTTTATCAGTCTTTTTGCCAGTTCTGCGGATTCCCTGTGCGCCACCATCCAGCCAACCACATAGCGGCTGAAAATATCCAAAATCACATACAGGTGGTAATAAGTCCATTTAGCGGGGCCCAGAAGTTTTGTTATGTCCCAGGACCATACCTGATTTGACCCCGTCGCCAACAATTCGGGCTTCCTGTAATTGGGATGTCTGAGTTGATCCCTCCTTTCCCTGACCTGGTTGCTGTCTCTCAAAATCCGGTACATTGTAGATATCGAGCAGTAGTAGTCGCCCTCATCAAGGAGGGTGGCATAGACTTCCGCCGGAGCCCTGTCGCAAAATCTTTCGCTGTTGAGGCATCCCAGAACAGCCTTCTTTTCCTCGCAAGATAATGCCCGGAAGTGCCCGGAGCGAGTCTCTTTTGGGGAATCGGGAGGCTTTAAGAAACGGTAATAGGATGCCCTTGCCACTCCCAATGCCTCGCAGGCGAAATCTATGGCAACACTCCCTTCGACCTCTTTCACAGCCTTCATAAGTCGCTTTCTTCGCTCCCGGGGTCTCTCAGGGGGATCCCCGTGAGCTCGGAGACTTTTTTTTGAATATCCAAAAGAAGCTCAGCGCGCTCAAGACGCTTGCGCAAACGCCTGTTCTCCTTCTCAAGCTCATTGATATGTTCTACATCTGCAGGATCTTTCTTGACGGGTTTAGTCCCCCTTTTCTTTGGACTCAAACCGGCAAGCGC
>JAIORV010000207.1 GCA_021107945.1 Vulcanimicrobiota bacterium
ATCAAAATTATTTAAAACAAATAATACCTGTAATCAGAAATTATTTGCAATCAGAACTAAAGCTTACACTTCATCCAAAGAAAATATATTTACAACATTTCAGCAAAGGTGTGCAATTTCTCGGTGCTATTATCAAACCGTATCGCATATACGTTTCCAGTCGCACAAAAGGAAATTTTTACGAAATGATACATAAATGGAATATTATCATCAATGAGAAAATTCATTTATCAGAAGAAGAAAAACAGATGTTTTTAAGTTCGGTAAATTCATATCTCGGAATAATGAAGCATTATAAAACAAGCAATCTCAGAAGGAAAATAATATTTGATAAAACAGATAAAAAGTTTTGGGAATATTTTGAAGTTTGTTATTTGTAATTGTCATCCCGAGGACTGAAAGGAATCCGTGTGGAGGACGAAGGACGAGGGAACTCCATCGTTCCTGCACCTCTGCCGGCAAATTACTTTTGCTTGCGGAGTGCAAAATTGACGGTAGGTAACATTTGCCGGCGTTTTACAATAAAGTGAGCAAAGTGCTTTGTTGGCGTTGTGTGGGTCGCTGGCGGGTGGTACTTGCCGGCTTGGAGCAAAACAGCCGGGAGGTCTTTCCTCCCTTCGGTCGTCAAGATGACAATTGCAGGAAAATAAATTTTGAGAAACAGCTTTTAAATCGCACCTGTCATCCCGAAGGAGCGCAGCGACGAGGGAACTCCATCGTTCCTGCACCTCTGCCGGCAAAATACTTCTGCTGGCGGAGTGCAAAATTGCTGGCGGGTGGTAATTACCGGCGTTTTACAATAAAATCAGCAAAGTGCTTGGCTGGCGTTGTGTAGGTCGCTGGCGGGTGGTACTTGCCGGCTTGGAGCAAAACAGCCGGGAGGTCTTTCCTCCCTTCGGTCGTCAAGATGACAATTGCAGGAAAATAAATTTTGAGAAACAGCTTTTAAATCGCACCTGTCATCCCGAAGGAGCGCAGCGACGAGGGAACTCCATCGTTCCTGCACCTCTGCTAACAAATTATTTTTGCTTGCGGAGTGCAAAATTGCCGGCAGGTGGTATTTGCCGGCTTGGAGTAAGTACTCTGGGAGGTCCCTCGTCCTTTTAGTCATCGGGATGACAAGTGCAAGAAATTGAGTTTACGAAATTCCAAAAAACAAATATTCATATTTCAAGCAAAAACAATTGAATAAGTCAGTAGATGCTATTTTCAAATTATTGGCAAATAAATAAAAAAATTGCCGATAGTTTGAAAA
>JAIORV010000004.1 GCA_021107945.1 Vulcanimicrobiota bacterium
AACCGTTCCAATCAATCAAACTCATTCCCGGGTCAAGCGACTGAAATACCAAATCAGTAATATTTGTACTGTCGGGTAGTGACACAGCAGATGAAGACCAGTTAAGTTCAATTCTTCCTTCTGCGGGGAATAACAGGGCTTCCAAAGAATCTTCCAATTGTGGATTCGCATTTGCGAAACCCACGCAAGTAAGCAAATTTTTATTATACAAAAGCGTGGCTTTAAAACTACCAACATCATTAAAATTGCTAACTATCAGCGGGACAAATGCCGAATTTCCCGGACATACTTCATCAGCGCCGGCAGTAGCCTCCAGGTAAACAGTAATTTCTTCAGTAACTTCAACAATAAATGTTGTGTCGCAACCGAAATTATCCATCACAATACAGGTATAAAATCCGGCAAATAGATTGTTAAACAAACCATCATTAATTTGAAAATTCGTTCCGTTATCATTAGAATAAAACAAAGTATCACCGTTGCCGGATGCAAAAATATTAATAGCTCCGTTATTCATCCCAATGGAAGCAGAAGTTATTTGAACATCGGTTATCTGTGGTCCCGGAATATTTTCAAGGATGATGGGATTATTAATAAAAACATCCTCGCATTGCGTAGAATCTTGTACTCTGACAGCATAAGTTCCGGCAGACAAACCCGTGAAAATTCCCTGGTTAGAAAAATAGTTTGCGCCATTATCAATCGAATAAAACAACATGTCGCCTAATCCCGAAGTAGCTGAAATAATAATTTTTCCATCCTGCTGACCACAATGTTCCTGAAAATAATTTACATCTTCAATCAAAACATCTCCTGCATCATAAATTACATAAGGCCCAAATTCTGTCAAACAATCGTTGCCATCAATTACCTGCAAAGTATAATTTCCAACAGCCAAATGAAATATATCTATTGTATTTGCAATTGGATTACCAAGGTCATCAAGCCATTGAAAAATAAATGGCGGGTTTCCTGAAATCTCAATTCCCCTGATTGCTCCCACACTTCCGCCGCAGGTGGTGGGACTAATTACCAGATTATTTGTATCGGCAATTGCAGGAGGATGAAATGAAATATGGATGGAATCAAACTCAAAACACCCTGCGCTGCTGGTAACTCTCACCCAGTACCAGCCTGTATCCGAGACCGTGATCTGACTTACTCCCCAATCTCCTGTACTCCAAAAATATGAATGTTGACCACATTCTGCATCTAAAACAATTTCCGTGCCTGTACAAATTGTTGTGT
>JAIORV010000171.1 GCA_021107945.1 Vulcanimicrobiota bacterium
AAAAAAAGAACTTGGGGAACCTTAAACGGAATTTGGGTTCCCCACGACGTCCGCGACACGGTCGTCGACTACGTTCGCTGCTGGAAGGATCGGACCGACGTCTCGGCCAAGCGAATCTTGTATTGGATGGGCGTGCCCGAGGGCACGTTCTACAGTTGGCGGAAGCGTTACGGCAAGGTGAACGAGCACAACGGTTGGATACCGCGCGATCACTGGCTGGAAGATTGGGAGAAGCAGGCCATCCTGCGGTTCCACTTCGATCATCCGACCGAAGGCTATCGCCGGCTGACTTACATGATGCTCGACGCGGACGTTGCAGCGACCAGCGCGTCAAGCGTCTATCGGGTGCTGAAGGCGGCGGGCGTGCTCGATCGTCACAACCGCAAACCGTCGCAAAAAGGCAATGGCTTCAACCAACCGAGCGGGCCGCATCGTCATTGGCACATCGACATCGCTTATCTTAACATTGGCGGCACGTTTTACTATATGTGCAGCATTCTGGACGGCTACAGCCGTTACATCGTGCATTGGGAAATCCGTCAGACGATGACCGAACAAGAGGTCGAGACGATCCTGCAACGTGCTCGCGAAAAGTTCCCGGGCGAGACTCCGCGGATCATCAGCGACAACGGTCCGCAGTTCATCGCCAAGGATTTCAAGGAGTTCATCCGCGTTTGCGGCATGACGCACGTGAGGACTTCGCCCTACTACCCGCAAAGCAACGGCAAGCTGGAACGTTATCACCGCACGATCAAGGGCGATTGCATCCGGCCGGGCACGCCCCTGTCGCTGGACGACGCCAGGCGTCTGGTTGCCGGTTACGTCGAGCATTATAACGAAGTCCGCTTGCACAGCGCGTTGGGCTACGTCGCGCCGTTCGATAAGCTGCGAGGTCGCGAGGCGGAGATCTTCGCCTCGCGCGACGCAACACTTGAAGAGGCTCGCCGAAAACGGGCTGCCAATCGCAGCCGTGCCAAGGTGATCGAGAAGTGCTATACTGAGTGTGCCTGGGCGGAGGATAGGGCTCCGGTGGGAACCGACCCGAGCGCCGCGCCAGGTCTCGAAGCAGAAGGGGGAGTCGACCGCAACTCGGCTCCCGCTTCTCTCTTCTGCTTTGAGCCCAAAGCGATAAATCCCAGGGGGTCTGGGGGACTGGTCCCCCAGACCCAATAATACAGCCTTTAGTCCATCCTCAACCAACCAACTCCAGCACCTCAAAACTCAACGTCAGGCTGAACCAATACA
>JAIORV010000051.1 GCA_021107945.1 Vulcanimicrobiota bacterium
TGTTCCACGGCATTAAGGGAGAATGGTCTATTATGGTTTATAAAGGAAGGTTAGGTCGGGAGGCGAAAAATGAGGGGGGTAATAGGGATTTGAGGAACTGATTTTTGGGCAGGGAAATCTGCCCGTGTAGGGATTGTGTTGACTTAGATTTCGGTCATCAAGCTTCCTTAAACAGTATCTAATAACTCTCCTTCACATATAGCATAAATGGATATTAACGTATCAATAAATAAATGTGCACAACCTACCAAAACAAGTCCAACTATAAGCAAGGGATTAATATCTAATAAAAAAATAGTATTATTTTCAGGTAACAATATTTTACCAAATGGTATACAAAGTAACGAAAAAAAGATAATAATCAATCCTTCAACAGCGACAATTCGTAAAAAATCTGAATAAAGACCAATAAGATTTTTAATTGAATCTATTTGAATTTCGAGTTGTTTAAGCAGTTCGTCAAAATCACCCATTTGTTCAGGTCCTCTTGGTCTATTAATCTCATTATATTTATTTTTCTTTTCTTCTAAAATGAATTTTATGTCTTTTATTCTATAAATTGATAACATTGAAAGAAATCCAATTATTGCAGCAATTGTTTGTGCCGTTGCACTTAACGTATAAAAATAAGCGCTCTCATTGATATTATATCCTAAAATACACAAAAAAACAAAAACACTTAAAATTATAGCGGGAAATATTTTTCTAAATATAATTAATATTTTTAAATTGTGGCAGTATTTATCGTTCTTTCGATTTGCCATCTTATCAAGCAATATACTTTTCAACTATATCCCAACCATGCCCTACACTTTCATGATAGAAGCTTGGGCTAAAAGACTGCACTTACACTATTCCTTCAGTTCAGGGAATCCTGCCGCAATATCCTATCAGTTCTACCTTTCAGCTTCCAAGTAATAAACCTTATGAACTGCTCAGACCAGTACAGTGGCATCTGGTACTATCTCGCTGACAGCCGCCTTATACAGCAGCTGTATCACCTGTTCCTGCAATAGCTGGCACTTTGTCCTTGAAAGCTGCATGTCCTGCTTCAGGAGTTCCTCATACTTACCGATGCCTTTCTTAAGCTCCTTCACCTTGTTCACATAGCTGGTCAGGATACCTTTTGTCGGCGTCTTTTCAGAGTTCAGCAAACCTGCCAGTTCGTTCAGGGTAATGTCTACCGAATAGGCGCACTGGCTTTCGTACTTGTCG
>JAIORV010000045.1 GCA_021107945.1 Vulcanimicrobiota bacterium
GAGTGGTTTTCGTGGTTACATCAACTAATTTTAAAATGGTTTCTGCTGATAATTGCATAGGCATGGAAAAAACGGTAACAAGAGGGGTAGTATTAAGGGAATACCTGGAAAATCTTGTACACGAATTCAAGCGTTTAAAACCAGTAAACCAGTAAATCTAACCTGGTTTTACCTGGTTTTAGGCGAAAAGAAGGGTTTTTTTTACATTACTCCAAAACAGCTTTTTCTGATAATTGTGTCAAAATTGACAAAACAGTAGCAATAGGAGTGGTGGTATGGGTAAACTTGACTTTGAATCTAAGTATTTAAAACCAGTAAACCAGTAAATCTGAACTGGTTTTAACTGGTTTAAGGTAAAAATAAAGCTGTTTTAGGCTTGGATCCAAACGGTACATTAACCTATGTAGTAATATAGTCTCTACATAGTGATTTTCTTGTTGCGGGCATGGTGGGGTAAAATAAGATGGATTTTAGTTGTTGTTACAGCTGTGTTTTGATCAGGCCTGCATGAGTCCTGGCAGATCTGACCGGTTGAAATTTTGGTTTGATTACGAAATTGATAAATCTCAAGTTGTGTGCCTGCAGGTGAGATATTTGAAAAACTCGGAAAGGATATCCTACCGGTTTCATGCATCTTCTTCGCATCTCCTGAACTTAATCCTTGTTGTCCTGACAGCTCTCTGATCAGGTCAATTCTCTTGCATTAGTTCCTGGAACGGTCTCTATCATCCAGGAAGCTTTTTTCTGGTCCAAGGGATAGAGGATGCATGACAGCATCTGACCTGTTCTTACACGTCTCTGCAGCAGTTCCGGAACTAATCTCTACTATGGGGACCGGGTAGATCATCCTGGTACTGGCATGATCAAGGCCTGTGCTATACAGGAAAACGGGTCAATTTGCTATATCGATAGCATGAGAAAAAAACTTATTGTTTCGGAAGCGGGTTTTTTGCATATCTGGTTTAACCCGGTCCCAGCTGATCAGGTTAATGGATGATTTGCCAGGACGATCTACTTGATCCTATGGGAGGGATTACCTCCAGAACCGCAGGGAAAAGATATGACTATGACATTAAGGCCTACGATACATTTATATTCCATTCTATCCAAGTCCTGTTGTTATGTGTGGAGGGAGATTGCGCAAAATCTCCCCCCGGGCAACACACCAATCCAACCGTTCATTTTTTTTGATTTGTGTGTGGTCAGAA
>JAIORV010000026.1 GCA_021107945.1 Vulcanimicrobiota bacterium
CAACACCTTCGCCTTCACCCAGTCCAACATACACGCCGGGACCCAATCCTCCACCTCATGTTTACAGAGGTTTTATTGCCGTTCAGCAATTCCAGGCAGGAGATGGTCCTTCTGATGTAGCAACAGGCGATTTTAACGGCGACGGCGCCTCTGACATTGCAACTGCAAACTATAACGATGACACTGTTTCTGTGCTTATTGGAAACGGGGACGGGGACGGCACATTCCGGGAAAGGGTAAATTATGGCGTGGGAGACCAGCCTTATGGCGTGGCGGCAGGCGATTTTAACGGCGACGGCGACCCTGACATTGCAACTGCAAACTATAACGATGACACTGTTTCTGTTCTTATTGGAAACGGCGACGGCACATTCAAGGCGACGGTAAATTATGGCGCTGGAGACGGGTCTTATGACGTGGCGATAGACGATTTTAACGGCGACGGCAAACCTGACATTGCAACCGCTAATTGTAACTCTGACAATGTTTCTGTGCTTCTTGGAAACGGGGACGGCACATTCCAGGCGGCGGCAAATTTTAACGTGGGAGACAGACCTTACAGCGTGGCGGCAGGCGATTTTAACGGCGACGGTGATCTAGACATTGCAGCTACAAACTATGGCGATGCCAATGTTTCTGTGCTGATTGGAAATGGCGACGGCACATTCCAGCCGGCGGCAAACTTTGGCGTGGGAGATGGGCCTTTTGGCGTGGCGGTCAGCGACTTTAACCACGACGGCAGACCTGACATTACAACCGCAAACAATGGCTCTGACAATGTGTCTGTGCTTATTGGAAACGGCGACGGCACATTCCTGGTTGCGGTAAATTATGACGCGGGAGTCCAACCTCGCGGCATAGCGGCAGGCGATTTCAACCGCGACGGAAACCCTGACATTGCAGTCGCAAACGATGACTCTGACAATGTGTCTGTGCTTATTGGAAACGGGGACGGCACATTCAAGGCGGCGGTAAATTATGACGCGGGAATCGAGCCTTATGGCGTGGCGGCAGGCGACTTTAACGGTGACGGCAAACCTGACATTGTAACTGCAAATCGTAGCACTGACAATGTATCTGTGCTTACCGGAAACGGCGACGGCACATTCCAGGTTGCGGTAAATTATGGCGCGGGAGACGGGCCTATTGGTGTGACGACAGCCGATTTTA
>JAIORV010000093.1 GCA_021107945.1 Vulcanimicrobiota bacterium
TGTCTATCGGGTTTCTGCGGTTTTCTGAAATTGCGGGGTTTGCGGACCAGTAATAAAATGAGCGATTCTTGGAGGACTGGTTTTTCTGATTATCTTTAATGCCTATGCATTTAACTCCTAATATTTGAAGCGAATTATCCGCTGGAGACAAGCTGATCATGTGTGATCGTCTCGGCAGATATACACGCTTTTACAAGGCGGTCGAAGAGTTGCTTTTCCCAAAACCTTCTATTGAATCGATAGCAAATCTCAGAAAGGTATGCTTGTAGATGTTTTTCAGATACACCGCGGTGAGCACCTCCTATTACGGCCTTGGCGTTGGAAATAACCCGATGAATCCAGGGAAGAAGCTTTCCTGCAGCTTTGGGATCTCGAAGGACAACTTTGTAATGAGACATATCCCTATTTTTTGCCGCTTTTCCGTAGGATCGCCATCCATCGGTGCGAATCGCTTTCAAAAGATCCTGTCCCTCTTTGGTTGTGGAGCCGCATCCGAGTCTTTCCAAAAAGCTCTCAATGGTGCTCGCCGAAGCATTCTCCACCACTTGCATGTGGGCAAAGCCAGGCTTTTCTTCTCCTCGGCGATCCCGATAAAGAGAGACAGCACACAACACCGTGCTTTTTCGCTCACTTCCTCTCCCGCGCTTCGTACCTTTTGGTCCGAAAAACGACTCGTCCATCTCCACCAAGCCCGCAAGACTATATCCGGCATCTCTATCCGCCATCGCTTTACGGATTTTGTGAGCCATCAACCACGCGGTTCTGTACTGCTTGATATCAAGAAGCCTTTGCATTTCCGCTACCGACACCCCAACTTTGTCCATCGCCATATGATAGATCATCCAATACCACTTCACCAGAGGTGTCCGAGTCCCGTGAAAAATCGTTCCTGCCGTCACACTTGTCTGAAAGCGACAGATTTTACAGTCGAACAGGTGCCTCTTAGAAAGATACCAGGCTTCCTTATGGCGGCACTGCGGACAAATAAATCCATCTGGCCATCGCTGCTCGCCAATGTGTTTTGCGCAAGCCTCATTGTCTGGAAATTCTTTTTGAAACTCTATCAGACTGCGTTCTTCGTATCTCTTGGGCATTTTTCCACCTGCCCAAGAATATATCCTAAATCGCTTTAGGAGTCAAATGCATAGGCATTT
>JAIORV010000205.1 GCA_021107945.1 Vulcanimicrobiota bacterium
TTATTGCTCCGGCAATTAAACATGTCAATTTTATGCGGCATAAGCAATCTTTGGATGCTTGAAGTAACTACGAACATGTGCCGGCCGTTTGACGAGAGTCCTCATAAATGAGCGGGTCTTCTTTTCCAGATCTTCGCGATTTCTGATTGGTGTCCCGGAGTGAACTTTGTTTTTGAGATTTCCGTTCAGGTATTCGTCTGGATTGAGTTCCGGTGAATAGGAGGGGAGGTAGAAAACCGCTATCTGCTCCTTGTGCTTCTCCAACCATTTGGTAACTTTTTTGCTATGATGAACACGCAAATTGTCCAGAATCAAAAAGACTTTACGCCCGGCATCCTTGGTCAGGCGGGTCATAAACTTGATCAGAAGTTCGGAATTCATTGCATCCCGATACATCATGAACCGCACTTTACCCTGGTTGTTGATGGTCGAAATCATACTGACATGGCTTTTCTTGGCAACCAGCCTGATGACCGGGGTCTCTCCTCTCGGTGCAAAGCCCCGGACACGGTTGGCGCCCGTCTGAATCCCCGTCTCATCGCCCCAGTGAATCTCCGCTTTTTCTTTCTTCGCCCGCGAGGCAATGAGCGGATAATCCGTCTCCAGCCATTTCTTTACCACCTCCGAATTTTGCTCATAGGCGCGCTTGACTGGTTTCTGCGGGGTAAACCCCCAACGCTTGAGATACTCCCCAACCGTCCGAATCGGCATCTCGATGCCAAACCGTTGCTTGATCAACAACTTCACAGCATCCCGTGTCCACAGGGCAAAGGGAAGTTTCATCTGATCAGGCGTCTTGTCAATCAGGTCTCGTTTCACCTGCCTCTCCTGTTCGGTGGTAAGGGTGCGCTTCTCTCCCGTACGACGACCACGTCTGCCAAGCTTGATGGCCTTGCTGCCCCCCTTCTTGTAGCTTTGCCAAATTTTGCTGGCACGACCAACGCTTACGCCGACCCCCTCTGCCACATCTTTGCTCAGAAAACCCTGTTTCCGAAGACGAACAACTTGCTTCCTGATCTCATATTGCGTCTCCGGACTATGTATGCGTCCATCTATCTTTTCCATGGATGCTGTATATCACAAAATCACCAATATGGCCATATTTAATTGCCGAGGTAATAA
>JAIORV010000027.1 GCA_021107945.1 Vulcanimicrobiota bacterium
ACCCGAATGATGTTAACTCAATTTGGCTTAACGACATTCAGGACGACCCGGCAGTTGGCTGGAACACCGAAATTTCCATCAGCGATGGAGTTAATGCTACAGCAAATTGCGCAGCACCCTGTATCGATCAGGACGGATCCAGAGTAGCATTCACATCAACCACACCTTGGGCTTCCGGCGACGCCGTTGCGGACGTCTTCCTTTATAAGTCCGGATTCACCACATTGACTCAGGTTTCAGTGCCTCTGGCTGGATTAAAAGCACTTTCCGCCAATCCAGATATGGATAAAGCAGGAAAGTATGTAATATTCCAGACAGCAACAAACGGACTCGTCTCCGATGCTCCAGCAGCAACGACGATGATTTACGCAAAGGATATTGACTCAGGAACCAATGTATATTACATGACCTCAAGAGGAGGCTCCGCCACAGTACCCAATGTAGGATGCTTCAACGGAGTAATAAGCGGAAACGGAAACTATTGTGCTTGGGAAACAACTGCAACTAACTGCACAAGTGATACCTACACCGCAGCGATAAACGACGTATTCCTGCGCAAATGGCAGTAAGGCGAAGTAGAGCCGGCATTCTGTCGGACTTCTTACACGCTTAAGTCGTTTAACAACTAAACACACAGCCCCCCTATTTATAGGGGGGCTTTTGGTTTAAGTACTATTCGTTTTTTATGCTGAAATGAAGGAATTGTATTTTTAACCTTGAATAAACAACCAGGATTTCTGACTATTGTCAGTGTAGTTTTTTGTCTTATAAACATACCCGTGGCTAAAAGTATTTATTCTGAGGAGCTTGAGCCAAAAAAGGTAAGTTCTATATATGAAAGCAAAGCCCGGTTTCAATCTGGGGAAAGAAAGAAATACTTTCGAGATTGTAACCGCTTCAGTGGTTTTCTTGATTTTATCGAGTCAACCATTGCCGGGGCTTGAAAGATTAAATTAATTTTAATGAAAAAAGTTGAGGGGAGTGGTGTCAATTATATCGCGGTAATTCCACTTTAGGTTCGAAAAAACCCTTTCTTTTAACCAAGAGAGGTAGGATGTATTTTGAAAAATAATAAAAGGAGTGTTTAGTTTTGAAGAAAAGCAAAATCTTACTTAGCCT
>JAIORV010000086.1 GCA_021107945.1 Vulcanimicrobiota bacterium
GAGGATAAAGAAGTTCTTGCGCAAGACACAGAAACTCAAACGGTCGAACTCAAAAGATGCTTCCAAAAAAGCAAAAAGAGAAAGACTCATTATCGAAGCCCATCAAGCCTACATCGATTTCGTAGTCTCCTTTCTTGAAAAAGCGAAGCAAACCCTCGACATCATCCGAAAAGAGCAGTTAGGCAAGGAAGAGAAACTCCAGGAAATTGAAGTATATATTCAGCATGCGCAACGACAGATTGAGCAAATTCAGAGAAGAGTGGTCGCTGGTGAAAAGATCCCTCACGAAGAGAAAGTGTTTTCCCTCTTCGAGGAACACACGGAATGGATCTGCAAAGGGAAAGCCGGTGTTTCGCAAGAGTTGGGATTAAGAGTTTGTATTCTTGAAGATCAATATGGTTTTATTCTTCATCATCAGGTTATGGAAAAACAGGTAGATAGTGAAATGGCTGTTTCGATGGTCGAACAAACAAAAGAGAAATTTCCGGATTTGACTCAGTGTAGTTTTGACAAAGGGTTTTATACGCCCGAGAATCGAGTCAAATTATGGGACCTATTGGATAGGGTGATTATGCCGAAAAAAGGCAGACTTTCTGAGCAAGACAAGCGAATAGAGTATGCTGAAGAATTTGTCCGGGCAAGACACCAGCATTCGGCTGTGGAATCAGCAATTAATGCCTTAGAGAACCATAGCTTAGATCGTTGTCCAGACCATGGGATAGATGGGTTTAAGCGTTATGTTGCGCTGGCAGTTTTAGCACGAAACATTCAGACGTTAGGAAATATCGTTCAGCAGAAGCAGCTAAAAAGGCTGAGGCGAAGCGAAAAATTGAAGTATCGACAGGCAGCGTAACATATCCGCCTACAGTGTATGAACCAAGGGGAGCAGTATGCCAAAGAACCCACAAAATACAACATAAGTAGCTATTTTTATAGGATGTTCTCAGTTCTACTGCCATGTTCATATTTTTTTTGACGAAAAATATCTCCATGCTAGACGGCGAAAAATTGTTTTTGCCGATTGGGCACAAAAAACCGGGTTTTCGGTCAGGAACTA